>JAQUZU010000071.1 GCA_028691175.1 Candidatus Kapaibacterium sp.
GGAAACCTTACCCTTTTACCGAAACCGGAAAAACTCGGAGAAAATAACGAGGATCTAAACGAAAATTTCCGCATGCACTTTTTATCTTATCTTACACGACTAACGCTTAAAGTACATGGTCCAAAAATCGGCGAAGCTAACACAACCGGCTATATTGAAGCCGACTTTTTTGGTACCAACGACGCAACTGCCGGCAGCATCAATTTGCGCCACGCATATGTCGATGTCGATTGGGAGAAAACCTCTGTACGCGTCGGCAATTACTGGCACCCAATGATCGACGCAGATCTTTATCCGGGAGTAACTGCAATCAGCATCGGAGCACCATTCCAGCCTTGCTCGCGCGTGCCCCAAATCCGTTTAACCCAAAGATTTACGCAAAGCACCTCCGGATTTATTTCGTTTAATATGCTGGGCAGTTCAAACGTAAACGGACCTGACGGCATGTCCGCAAAATATCTGAATAACACCGGCATACCGGAAATGACTGCCGGAGCAAAATTCAATATCGGCGATGTAACAATCGGAATAAACGGCGAATATAAAATCCTAACGCCACGAACCGAGTACCCCAGCCTCCTTACCGGAAACACGGTAAAGACAGACGAAACTCTTTCTTCAGGTGCAATAAACGCATACTTGCGATATAAATCGGGAGCTTTCACGGCAAAAGCATTTGGAATGTACGGGCAGAACATGAACGATCTCATGATGCTCTCCGGATATGCCGTTAAAGAAATAAAGCCGGACGGAGAATGGGAATATACCGGCACGAACGGTATGTCTTCTTGGCTCGACCTGTCTTACGGCAACACTACACAAGTCGGACTCTTCTTCGGATATGCTGCAAATCTCGGTACGTCAGATAACACAGAAGCAAAATACTTCTCACGCTTCTATACAGCCGGACAGGATATAGAGAATGCTTTCAGAATCGCTCCGCGAGTTAATTTCATGTTCGGAAAGTTAAAACTTGGTGCCGAAATGGAATATACTTCTGCAACTTACGGCAAAATGAACAACCTCGATAAAAATTCATTTGACGACACAAAATCCGTCAACAATATCCGCGCTATGATTTCAGTGTGCTATAACTTCTAATTTTTTTGCGGGGCGCGAACCTATCTCGTCCCGCAAATTTTCACAAATAAATTCATGCACCAAACGCACAAACTCCCGGTTCTGTTCGTAATACATCAAATGCCCTGCATCGCGGAAAGTATAAACTCGTGCATTTGGAAATTTTAATTTCGCAGTATTATCGCCAACAGAGTTATCACGCGTAGCATTAATTGCCAAAACAGGTACAGAAATGTTTACAGTCTTTGCTAACAGATCATCGAAATACTCCGGATAATTCCAGAAGCGAACCGCAAAATCATGTACTGTCTCCGCCGATGCGTCGACTTGCTCCAACTTTCGGAATGAACCAATATTTTCGGTGAGTAATTTATACCGTTTGCCGGCTCGTTGAAGTGCTCGAAATGCAGTCTGAAAGCGAGATTTGTTTTTCCAGTCCGGCACTATCTTGTTTAAATTGTCTATGCCCAACTCCTTTGAGGCAAATTCGATCTGCACACCCAAAGCTTCCGGCACATTAAGCGTTGCAGTCGCAAGAATTAATCCCTTTACTTTTTCCGGATGTTGCAATACATAATTCGTCGCGATTACTCCACCGAAAGAATGCGCCATAAGATACACTTTTTCCTCGCCGGTCGCAGCAATAATCTCGTCCAAGTCTGCAATCATCCTCGATAGCGAATAGTCCTTGTTCCAGGCTTTTTCACTCCGACCGCATCCACGCTGATCTACATAAATCATTCGAAGGAACGAATGAAGTCTCTCGCCACCCATCTTTTCGAAAGACTTGCTCCATGCTCCCGGTCCCCCATGAACAAAAATGCATGTCTCGCCCCTGCCGGCGACTTTAGTAAATAATGTTACAAAGTCCGAGGTTTCGAACCATTTTATAGAGCCGATTCGTTCGTAAATTTTCGCCCCTAATACTACTCCAACCGCTGCACCAATCCCGGCAATCAAAATGCTCTTTTTCATCTGACCTTCTGCATATAAAAATCAATATATTTATAGACGTATGGATATAAGCAAATATTGCATACGTTTTCGTCCGTGCACAATGCAAATCGGAGCAACCACTGGTGGTGGTCGCTCCGATATAGTGTATAAAGTCAAAGAAAAATTACTTAAGGGCAGTAATTTTCATATATACAGAACCAATATATTTTTTGCCCTTTGCGGTTTTACCTGACGGTGGCGGATTAAGTTTGTCGGTCACATCATAAGCAGCAACAGTAACTCTGCCGGCATCAACGCCCATTTTGCCAAAATAGTCTTTAATAGCTTCGCCTCTTCCCCTTGTAAGTACTTTGTTTTTATTTTTGTCAAGGTTGTTATCCGGATAAACGTCGAGGCTTACCTTTATTTCCGGATTTTTTACAAGCATTTTAACATATTCGTCCAAGAACAATTCACTTCCTGCCCGGAGCATAGATTCTCCGGCTTCAAAAGTCGGCACCATGAATTTAATTTTTGAGTTCATAGCCTTTCCAACCATCTGAATATCTTTCGAATATTCAGAGTATTTGTCTGTGTTTGGCACTTCAAATAACATAGAGTTCTTCAAGTACTTAAGATCTGTGATATTAACGGTATAAGTTTGCCCCGGCTTCAGTCCGGTAATAAAATAATACCCGTCTTTAGAGTTACTTTTGGCTTTTGTATATTTTTCGCCATTCGCATCCAAAACATCGATCTGAAGCGATACCGGCTTATGCGACGAACGATCGAGCACCGAACCGGTCAGCGACACGACAGTCGAAGTAAATTGTGCTTGACAAGTAAAAGTGGTCAGCACACACGCCAGTCCAAGTCCTAAAATTTTTCCTACTTTCATTATTTGCCTCCTTTCGATTTACCGTCTTTATACAAGTAACGAACTGTTCCGTCGGCACATCCGACAACTAAAATCGAAGCGTCGCTTACAAGATCAACCGACCAAACTTCGCTATCCATATCCATCGAAAATATCTGCGTACCGGTTTCTGCATCCCAGAGTTTTATAGTTTTATCAAGGCTGCCACTTATCAAAGTGCGGTTATCCTCGGCGAAAGAAATATCCTGCACTAATTCTTTGTGTGCCTTGATTGTCCGCATAAGGTTTCCTTCCGGCATTTGCCAGATTAAGATATTACCTTGTTGATCGCACGACGCCATAGTTTTGCTGTCAAAACTGTAAATACACGACAAAACCGGAGCTTTGTGTCCCCTTAGTGTTTTCAGCGGCACTTTCGTAGTTAAATCTGTCGACCAGACCTTTATTGTTTTGTCGTCGCTACACGACGCAATGTATAGACCGTCATAACTGTATGCTACGTTGTTTGTCGGCATAGTATGTCCATATAAAGTTTTGACTTCCTTGCCAAGTTGAACGTCCCATAATTTTACGGTTTTATCAAAACTCGTGCTAGCAACAAAAGTAGAACTATCGTCCGGCGAAAAATATACACCGATAACTTTATCGGTATGTCCACTAAAAGTTTTTGTTTCTTTACCGCTCTCAATATCCCAAATCTTAACAGTTAAATCCGCAGAAGCACTTGCAAGTTCACGATCATTTCCGGAAAAAGAAATGTTATTTACATCGCCAAAATGCCCACGCAGAGTTTTTAATTCCTTACCATCCGGCAAACTCCACAATTTAATTGTCTCGTCCAAACTGCATGTAGCAACCATAGTATTCTTTTCGTTCACGAATACCCCGACTGTTTCATCTGCATGCTTGCCGACTACTTTCTCAGTGTACTTTAATTGCGCACTCAGGAAAGATCCGCCAATCAGAAACGAGGCTAAAATCAATGAATTAAAACGCGTCATAAGTTTCATCTACTTACCCCATAATTTGTAATATAATTTTATAGATTCCCATTTTTTCTATATAATTCAATATAATTTCAATTAACACAATTTACCGAAATTTTCAGATTATCCAAAGTAATATATTTTTTTTGCGACATTTTTTGAATATATTCAAAGTATTTCGAGTTTTATGAATAGAATTTCTTTATTATATAGATAATTTCACATTAGACAATACTATTTATGAATTAGTATGACATATCTCTTTTCGGAATAATAAAAGCATGTTCCAATTAATATTAATTATTAACACAAAATATTTTTCTTATTTATCATAGAAAGAATACAATATTACCCAAACTATATCGTTTATACTCATAATTAATAGATTACTACACAAACATCAAGTCAGATTTCAAATATGAACAAACCATTTATATTAGTCGTAGATGACAATAAAATCACGACAAAACTGTTGCGTCGCTATCTTGAAGCGAACGGATATGATGTACAAGAGGCATACGACGGCATAGATTGTGTCGAAAAAGTTGAAGTCAGAAAACCGGACGCCATCGTATTAGATGTTATGATGCCACGTCTTGACGGCTATGAAACCGCTAAAAAACTGAAATCTCAAGACCACACAAAATCAATTCCAATAGTAATTGTTACCGCTCTGAACGATGTAGCAAATCAGTTAAAATCAGTCGAAATGGGTGCAGACGACTTTTTAAGTAAACCGATTGAAGAAAAGTTGCTTATTGCAAAAGTTAAAATGCTTTCTACAATCAGCATTAACGGAAAAAAAGCATTAGCAATGGAAAATGCTCTTCAGGATTTCAAGGACGGCAAAATTGATTTGAAGAACACAACTCCGGAAGCGATCTACGAAGCTGCCGGACTATAAATTACTGCAAAGAACCACAGGCTATCATAGAGTTTTGCAAATATAAAGACATAGTCGTTTAGTCTTCTTAACTTTATTTAAGAAATCTAAACGACTATTGGTTTTTATCTTAACGCCTCTTCAAGGGCGGTTTTTGCGTTTGTGTGCTCATCGCGATATTTAATAATAAGCGGAGTAGAAATTGCTAAACCATGCTCTGCGGCAAATTCCCCCTTTACTCGACGGCTACCAGGAACTACTACCGCACCTGCGGGGATTTCCGTAGATTTTCCGTCTTTACTTTCAATTATCGTACCGTTAACCACATCATAAACTTTCGTAGATGCATTGAGAATTACGCCGGTAGCAAGAACAGCATTCTTTCGTACAATAACCCCTTCATACACACCACAATTTCCACCTACAATTACGTTGTCTTCTATAATCACCGGACTTGCACCGGCAGGCTCCAGTACTCCGCCGATTTGCGATGCAGCGGAAATATGGACATTTCTCCCAATCTGAGCACAAGTGCCGACCAAGGCATGACTATCTACCATAGTTCCTTCATCAACATACGCTCCAATATTTATATACATAGGAGGCATGCAGATAACCCCCGGAGCTACATACGCTCCCGCACGAATAGCGGATCCGCCGGGCACAACACGAACCTGATCGCCAAGCGAAAAACGTCGGATAGCAAGTGCTTCCTTATCATAGAAAGAAAATCCTCCGGCACTCATATCCGTTAATTTGCTGTATTTAAACAAGTTAAGTATTGCTTGTTTAACCCATGAGTTCACCACCCAATTGCCGTCATTTGTCTGCTCGGCAGCACGAATGATTCCGGTATTTAACGCAAAAATCACTTTCGAAGCAAATTCTTTTTTCTCATCTTCAGTTGGTTCCTCCTTCTCTAAACGTACAAGTGCTAATTCAATCCAGTTTTTTATTGATCTATCCTCGTCGTCGAGTTCATTTATCATTTGAAGCAATCTTTCGAAATCCATTATTTCCCCTCAAAAGCGAAATTTAACATCTTGTATATAAGTCGCGAAGTCGTAATATCCGGATAAGTCAATCCGTCAATCGGTGCGAGTTCGACAACATCAAAGCCGATAATTTGCTTGCCTTGACGTCGCATTTCGCGGAAAATCGCAAGGGCTTCGTTGTACCCAAACCCATCCGGTTCCGGAGTACCGGTTGCAGGCATAACGGCAGGATCAAAAAAATCCACATCAAAAGAAACATATACCTCCGGAGCAAGAGTTGCAACGAGCTTCTCCACCCAATTTTCTCCATGAATTCCGCGACGAATTGCCGACGCATAAAATGTATTGATTCCACGTTCTTTAATTAGGCGACTTTCTTCTATACACTGTGCACGAATGCCGACCTGCGTAAGACGTTCCGGATCGAGAAATTCAATTACGCGGGCAAAAACACTTGCGTGCGAATATTTAGAGCCTTCGAATTCGTCTCGAAGATCGCTATGTGCATCAAAATGCAGGACACTCATCTTCGGATATTTTTCGATATGTGCTTTTATCGGTGCAGTTGAAATTGTATGCTCGCCACCGACGGTAACAACAAACTTTCCGTCATCAAGTCCGGATTTTACTTGATCGTAAATTAGTTTTAAGGCATCAGCATCGACTTTATCACCGAAATCAATCGGTTCTGCCGTGGCGATTCCTTTATCATAGCAAAGTTCGCGATCAAACTCGTCATCATAAAATTCAACATAACCACTCGATTCGAGCACAGCTGCAGGACCGAAGACAGTTCCTGCACCATAACTGACCGAGTGTTCATAAGGTGCAGACACAATCAAAATTTCAGAAGTATCGTAGCGTGAAACCTCTTCTTCTATTGCCAAAAAATTATTTTCTGTGGATAATACTTTCATTTTTGATCTCTTATTATTATTTATATAATAAAATGAAGACGGCTGAAAAAAGAAATTAGTGTTTATATAAGTAAATATTATTTTTTTTCGGCGGCAGAGACGGTTTAAATCGCCTCTGCATGTGCCGGTAATTTCACTTATTACTTTTCATTTACTTTTATTCGACGTCCCTTTGTCCAAACCTCAGATACATGATTAACACCAAAATGATAAAACATATCGATATACGACGGCGAGTCCAGAATAATAAAATCTGCCTGCTTGCCGTTCGCAAGCGACCCGAGACGGTTACTGCGTCCAACAGCTTTAGCACCATTAATCGTAGCAGCACAAATTGCTTCTTCGGCAGTCATTTTCATATTGATAACCGCAAGTGACATAACGAGTTGCATATTTTGCGTATAGCAAGACCCGGGATTGCAATCAGAAGCGAGTGCGAGAATCGCCCCCTTATCTATAATTTTGCGCGCCGGTGCGTACGGCATGCGGATAAAGTACGCAGTTCCGGGCATCGAGGTACAAACCATTCCGGCTTCTCGAGCTTTTTCAATATCTTCGTCCGAAATGAACAGCAAATGATCCGCACTTATCGAGCCGATTTCCGCCGCAAAACCGGTAGCATGTACGGACGCCATTTCGTCAGCATGGATACGAGTTTTTATTCCGAGCGATTTTGCTTTTTCAAATATTTTTCGTGCCTGAGCAATCGTATAATACCCTTCATCAACGAAAGCATCGCAATATTCAGCGAGCTGCCGTTCGGCAACTATAGGCAGCATTTCATTGCAAATCAAGTCGACGTATCCCTCCTTTTGTCCGTTCGAATATTCCGGCGGAAAGTCATGAGCACCAAGGAAAGTAGGAATTATTTCAATTGGTAATTCTTCTTTTAACATCTGAATTACTTCAAGCATTTTAATTTCTGATTCAGTCGTCAGCCCATATCCGGATTTGACTTCCATAGCGGTTGTGCCGTGTGAAATTGCTTCCCATGCAAGACGTTTTGCTCTTTCTAAAAGTTGCTCTTTAGAGGCTTCACGCGTGCCTTTTACAGTACGAAGAATGCCTCCGCCTTCTTGTGCAATTTCCTTATAAGTAGCACCTCGAAGACGCTTTCCAAATTCTTGCGAGCGATCACCACCAAAAACAATGTGCGTATGCGAATCTACGAATCCCGGCATAAGTGTTTTGCCTTTTGCTTCAATCACGGCATCAGCAACGAGTTCGCCGGAAGCAATTTTTGCTTCAATTTCTGCGGTCGTGCCGGTAGCAATAACATTTTCGGCAAATAAAATTGCCCCATCGTGAATTTCGCTTAAATCTGCCATCAAAGCAGGAGCGGCACGGTGGTCGGGATTTCCGTTTTTCAGCGTAACTAACGAATCGATGTGCTTTATTAATGTTGTCATGTTTTACTCAAATTTATAAAAATAATATTGAATCTTCCAAAAATAATGATATATTTGCAAACTTCCAAATTGAACTTTTAGTAATCGGAACGGAAATGAAAAAATTGTTTTTTATAATAGTATGTTTATGTATGCTTGTGCAGCTATCAGCAGGGGGCGGAAACCTGTTGCTGGGAGCAACTTCTTTCACAGACCGTGCAATAAAGTTAGTACAGCAAGACGACATTAAAGGGGCAATTCAAATATTGGATTCTGCGATTGCAGCCGGAGTGCGCGATGAATTGACCTATCATTTTCTTGTAAATTGCTACATGCAAAGCAACAATCGGAAAATGGCGGTTGCAACATGCGATTCCGCACTCGCTTACTTCCCCAATTCTGCACGAATTTACTGCGAATTGGGTTATCTTGATCGTGGCGATGGCAACCCGATTCAAGCAGTTGTGCGCTGGGAATACGGCGTAAAATGCGATCCGACTTATCCGGACAATTATATTCCGCTAATCGACAACAACTACGAGCAGAACGACCGTCTTTGGTCGGCATTTTATGGTGAGATTTTTCTTAACACTTCAAGTACCGAACGCAACATCGAAACAGTTTCCGGACGAATCTACGACGCAATTTTTTCATCACTTGCTGCGTGCGATTCGAGTATAGATAATTTCCGTTTTTCAAGTGCCCGGACAAGTTACATTC
>JAQUZU010000072.1:0-4267 GCA_028691175.1 Candidatus Kapaibacterium sp.
CTTCCGCAAACAGCCGGCAAACGTGAAATTCTTCGAAAACGTCGATTACGAACGTGCTTTCGAAATTTTCAAAGAGCGCTTCTCGAACGCAAATGACTTCACATATTACATCGTCGGCGACTTTGACATCGATCAGGTAAAAGGTTTCTGCGAAAAATATATCGCTACACTTCCGGCCGGCAAAACAGAGAATTTTGTAGACCGCAAAACCGGTTATCTTAAAAAACCAGTAGACGTACGCTTCAGAAAAGGCGAAGCAGATCGCGCACTCGTTCGCTTGGTAATCCCGGGCAAGATCGAATATACACAGCAAAATCGCCAGCGCTTAAGTGCTGTTGCTGATGTGCTCGAACTCAAACTTCTCGAAATCATCCGCGAGAAACTCTCCGGCACCTATGCACCGAGCATTTGGCTCTCGATGAGCAAATATCCGACTCCGCAATATGCTTTCAATATTCATTTGGTTCTCGACCCGAAACGTGTAGACGAAATCGTAGGCGTTTGCAAGCAGATCATCAAAGATTATATTGCTTCAACGGACGAAGTCGGTGCCGATAAAATTAAAAAAGCCAATGCTGCACAGCGCGTTCTCGACCTGAAAGATAACGGCTATTGGCTGAGCACACTGATGAGTTATGACCAAAACGGCGAAGCATTTTCGACGATTATGAACTGGGACAAACTTATCGATTCAATTAATGCGAAGGATCTCCAAAAATACGCGAAAAAATACATTGATGTAAATAACATGAGCGTAATTGTAGCCCTTCCGGAAAAATAATTCTCTTTGATATTTGATTAATTGGGCAGATTCGCAATTGCGGATCTGCCTTTTTTGTTTTATGACGCCGCCGCTATAAATCTAATCCAAATACTCTTTTTTGAGCAGATAGCTTTCGGAGACGCCAAGGTCGCGGGCGATCTGCTTGCGGGACTTGCGGTCGCGGTTATTGCGCCAGTAGCGCTCGACAAAAGTGTCCAGCCGCGCAAGTCGCGGAATATAAAAGCTCATTCCCTGCAAATGCCGAAGGACAAGGCGCATTTTTTCGATGCCGATGGTTTCTGCCAGGCACTCAAGATCCGGCGTTAAATCGTCGAGTTCGACCAGTTCAAATGTTTTGTTCATAGATTTCCTCCTTTTGAATTAGTAAATATTACTACGTTGTGGTAATTAAAACGAAGTAGATTTGCTATTATTGTGTAAGATTGTAAGAAAATTAGTAAATATTACATATATTTTATGAGAGCGGAGGAGCGGAGGGAAAATAATTCCCGATTCTGCAATATTTTTGCGTTTTTGACGTCCACACATCAATAAAGAAATGGAAAAACAATTTTTCAGGCGACTACAATGAGACTGATAATAGCAATAATGATGGCGACTTCACTGCTTTCGAGCATAAGTTTCGCCCAGAGCAAGCAGGTTCGCGAAGCATTGCGCTACGCGTCAAACGGTAATTTGGAGGCGGCAAAAGGCATTCTGACCGAGCTCCAAGAGGGCGGAAAAGAGGACGCGGCAATATTTTATTTGCAGGCGGTTCTCGAAGAAAATGCTGACCGTGCCGCGTTCGTGTATCGAAAAGTTTTGACCGAATATCCGAAAAGCGAATGGTGCGACGACTCGTATTGGCGGCTGGTTCAGTATTATGCTGTGAAGGGCGACACGACGAAAGCGCGTGCCGAATTTGTGGCGTTTAAGAAGAAATATCCCGGCTCCGAACTTCTGACGCCTGCCGGAGATTTAGTTGATATGGCGGTTAAGTATATGAAAACAAAGGCAACTAAGCCGAGTAGCGCTCAGCCGGCGAAATTGGAATTAAATCCAAATCGTGCGAAGGCTGTAGCCGCATTCAACAAAAAGCCGGAGGCGGAACGTAAGGCAATAACCGGAAAAAGCGGAAAAAAATGGGGCTTGCAGGTGGGAATTTTCTCCACAGTCGAAGCGGCGAAAGCCGAAGCTGCGCGATTTACCGAATTGCGCTTGAAGAATGAAATCATCGAAAAGGACGTCAACGGAAAGAAAATGTTTGCCGTGATCGTCGGGAATTATGCTACGAAAGAAACCGCTGAAAGCAATAAATCAATCGTCGAAAAGGCGTGCGAATGCGAAACAATAATTTATGAGAAGGCAAAATAATGGAAACGCGAAAATTACTCCGCGACCGCCTGCGCGGAACCACGGTAACATACATCTTGGTGGGCGTGATGGCGGTGATTGTAGCCGTGATTATGATTTTCGGAGGCGGAAAAGAAGCGATTTCGGGAAAACCGGGAAGTCTCTCGCAGATAACGGCGAAATGCACCTCGTATGACGAAATTGTCGGCGAAGACGGCGTGCCGGAGACGGTAGTGATTTCGACTTCGAAGACGCAGGCGAAATTTTCCGTTGATGCGGTCGAAATAGTCGATTACGAAGCGTTTATCGCTACGCTGAAGGAAAAACCCGAACTTGTGATCTCGTATGATGCGGAAAGTAAGCCACTCTTAAACCAAGACGAAATAATTGAAATAGAAGAAATTATCGCCGGCGGAGTGGAATTCAAAGGGGAATAATCGAAGTTAAGTCTATGAGTTACCGCAAGTTATACATATTTGTAGAAGGGAACGACGACGAACTGTTCTTCAAGCGGGCGATGTTTCCGATGCTGCTGGAGCACTACACGGAAGTCGAAGTTTTCAAGTATGCACAGTGGAAGCGCGCGAAAGTTGAGATGTTTCTGCAAAGCATAATCACCTTGGGCTACGAATACGTATTTACGGCGGACATCGACCTGATGCCGAGCGTCAATGAAAAGAAGAGATGGGTGCGCGGGCGTTTCAACGGGCTGGACCTCGGGCACATCATGATCGTAATAAAGGAAATAGAAAGCTGGTATCTTGCCGGCTGTACGGATGCAATGGCGGCGGTTTTGGGAATCAGTCTTCCACAAACGACAAACGAAATCACGAAGGAAGACTTCAACGAAATTGCACATCACTCGCGGCATCACTCGCATCTCGATTTTATGATCGAACTGCTGAAACATTTCTCGCATCAAACTGCACTCAAACGCAACCACAGCTATAAGTTTTTCGCCGAGCGATTAGGTATTGCAGAGGCGGAAGCAAATATATCCTAAGAAATACAGTGTTGGTATTAGCCAAACCTTTCGAAAATGAAAGGTTAACCGGTAAAATCTCAAATAATTCGAAAAAAAGTGAAAATAATCGATAAAACTTTCAAAATAAGTGTATTATTTTGAAAGGTTGTACGTCTACAACGGCAAGCATAGAGATAATGTGGAATAAAAAACCGGAATTACAATGCAATATATAATGCGGATCATAGTATTTATAGCGGCTTGCTTGTGTCTTGGAGTGGCGCGCGTGCAAGCGGACGAATTTTCATATTTGCCGAAAGAAGTACAGAAGACTATCAGTAATATGCCGAGTGGCGAAAAAGTCCGTTACCTGAAAGCTTATAGTTGGGAAAATCGCTATAACAGACCAATCGAAGCATATAGTGCGGCACGCTGCGTGGTGAAGCTATCCAAAGATCTGGGCGACGAGCCGACGAGAATCGAAGGTTATTCCTATATTGGCGTTATAAACATGCACCTCGAAAATTATGCGGTTGCGATGGTTTTTTTCGTGAAAGCGCGCGATTTAGCGTTGAAATTCGGAGATGAAGTGGAACTCGCTTATTCATACAACAATATTGGAACGATATATTTAGAAAGATGTAATTTCTCGAGTGCGCTCAAAAATACCCGAAAATCGTTTAAGCTGTTTTCGAAACTTCACGATACGCTCGGGATAGCGTATAATTATGCATTGTTTAGCAGAATCCACCTTAGAATGGGAAATCACGACTCCGCGATGTATTATGGAAATAAGATTGTTTCTTTAGGACAGAAAATCCTCAACAAGGAAATGGTGGCATGCGGGACGGTAGCCAAAGGGGAGGTTTACATTAATGAAGGCAAGTATGAAAAAGCACTAAGCCTATATCTGCGGGCGTATGATACTGCTGCGAGGATATTCGGAATTGACCAGAAAATAGCGGAGACATACGAGAAAATGGGCAACTACGAAAAAGCCACACATTATAGTTATAAATATTTAGAAATTTCAAAAAAATATGATGCCATTGCGCCGATATATAAAGCGTTGACCGGCCTTAACCGCATTATCACGCACGGAGATGCTCTGCCTGACATGTATAAATCGCTATTCAACAGCAAAGATTCGATTTGCGACGTGCTGGCAAAGCAGAAATTTGAGGTTG
>JAQUZU010000072.1:4367-8746 GCA_028691175.1 Candidatus Kapaibacterium sp.
GACCGTGATTCGCAATCTGATGTCGAATGCGATAAAATTCACGAACAAGGGCGGTGTGATTCTGATTGATATGCTGAAAAACAGCGACGATCCGATGGAGCAGAAATTTTTTGTTCGCGATAACGGTGTAGGCATGACGCCGGATGTGATGGAGAAAATCTTCAAAGTAGGCGAAGCGAAATCGACGAACGGCACCGGCGGCGAAACCGGCACGGGGCTTGGGCTGATACTCTGCAAGGAGTTTATAGAGATGCACGGCGGACGGCTAAATGTCGATAGTGAAGTCGGCAAGGGGACTTCGTTCTACTTTACGATACCGAAAAAAGATGTGGGGTCGAGCGATGTGGCGTGAGAAAATAATGGACATATTGAATTTCCGGATCGGAACGGAAGAGGAGGCGGACGGCTCTTTGCACCCGATAGTTACGTCCGGCAGTGCGGCGTTTGGAATTTTGCTGCGCAGCGCGCTGGTGATGGCACTTGCATTTGCGGTAATCGCAATTACAGAGCGGCGCGACCTCTCGTGGCTGTTTCTGTTTATGCTGTGGGGCGGAGCGGTTTATCCGGGCTGGAAGCAATATCAGGCGTTCGAGCAGCGGATCAAGAAAATTGAGGAGGAAACTATCTGCGGCTCGTGCAAATATTTTGACGAACCCAGCCAATTATGCCGACCATACGACGAACATGTCAGCAAAAATTACATTCCCTGCGAGGGCAAGGATTGGGAAGCGAAAAAGTACGAAAAATAACTGCTGATTTCCGAATGACTTCAGAAAATTTAGTTATAGTGCGATAATTACCCAAAGTTCGAGAAAAATAAACATAGTCGGAAAGACGAATAGCGCAGAATCGAAACGGTCGAGAATGCCGCCGTGTCCCGGAATGAGGTTCGAACTGTCTTTTACTCCGGCGTGGCGTTTGAGAGAGGATTCGACCAAATCGCCGATTGTGCCTATCAAGCCGATTACGATACCGAGAATAATCAAAGTAGATAAAGCGAGGATTGAGCAATTTTCGAGTAGCAATATACATGGAAGAGAAAAAACGATTGCGCTGCCGAGTATGCCACCGACGAAACCTTCGACAGTTTTATTCGGGCTGATGCTCTCGAGAAGTTTGTGCTTGCCGAATTTCCGCCCAACAAAGTATGCGAAAGTGTCCGACGCCCAAATTGCTGCAAAAACAATAATCGAGAGAAGATTCGGATTAACCGGCGGATTAACCGGATATGCCTCCGCAACAAGTTCCGGAATAAGCAGAATCGAAATAAATCCGATCGAAATATACTGCAAACCGTGCGTCATCATGCCGACTTCATTGGTTATGTGTTCCTTCGAGCCGAAAAATAAATGCATTACAGCGGCACTTCCCATATTAAAGATAAAAACCAACGACATAATAAGTAAAAATTCGGTGGTGTTGAGATGAATAATGCCGGAAACGGAGAGATAATTCACCAAGATAATCAAAAAATTGAAGAAATACGCCGGTGCAGAAAAAATCCTCGAGCCGCTCCGGTGAATCATGGAGAAGTACTCGTGCAGACCGAGCGAGGAAAGAATCAAAATTACGATATGCAGAAGCAGACCGCCGCTATATAAAACGTAAATAAAAAGCGGAATAGCCACAACGGCAAACAATACTCTTTTTGCTAAATTTGATAACATAAGAAGCTCCCGAAAATCTAAAAGCGGGGTAAGGAAAGCCTTACCCCGCGTGAAAATTAATTGTCTGTAAGGATCGCGATTTTATTGTCGCGATTTTGGATTAAACCGCCCTTAACTTCAAATTCGACCTTCTCGCCGCTTTCGCGTTCAACGACAACTTTCCCCGCAGTGAGGGTAGAGACGATTGCCGCGTGCATGTTCAGCAACTGAAATTCGCCCTTCGTAGCCGGCACTTTTACGCTGCGAGCCGTTCCGGAGAATTCGACGCCTTTTGGCGAGATAATTTCGACATTCATGAGATTATCCATGGCTTAACCCTTTTTAGCGGCGTCAATAACTTCGTCAATTGTGCCCTTATATGAGAAGTAAGCTTCCGGCACTTCGTCGCAATCGCCGTTCAAAATCGCCTCGAAGCCCGCGAGTGTATCGCTGATGGAGACGTAACGTCCCTGGTATCCGGTGAATTGCTCAGCCACCGCGAACGGCTGCGAGAAGAATTTCTGGATTTTGCGGGCGCGGTAAACGGTTGTTTTATCCTCGTCACTTAGTTCGTCCATACCCATGATGTTAATGATGTCCTGCAATTCCTTATAAGTCTGGAGCACGCGCTTAACCTCGGTTGCAACGTTGTAATGGCGATCGCCGATTGAGTTCGGATCCATGATACGCGAAGTAGAAGCAAGGGCATCTACTGCAGGGTAAATACCGAGCGAAGCGATATCGCGCGAAAGTACGGTAGTTGCATCAAGGTGGGAGAATGTGTTCGCCGGCGCCGGATCGGTCAAGTCGTCTGCAGGGACGTATACCGCCTGTACAGATGTAATTGAGCCTTTTTTAGTGGAAGCGATACGCTCCTGAAGGCCTCCGAGTTCGGTCGTCAAAGTCGGCTGATAGCCCACAGCGGACGGCATTCTGCCGAGCAACGCAGAAACCTCGCTGCCCGCTTGAATGAAACGGAAAATGTTATCGATGAAGAGCAGCACGTCGCGCCCCTCCATATCGCGGAAATATTCAGCTACAGTCAGCGCGGTGAGAGCGATTCTGAAGCGCGCTCCCGGCGGTTCGTTCATCTGGCCGAACACGAGCGCAGTTTTATCGATTACGCCGCTCTCGGTCATTTCGAGGAACAAGTCGTTACCCTCGCGAGTACGCTCGCCTACGCCACCGAATACGGAATAACCGCCGTGGTGTTTTGCAATATTATGGATAAGTTCTTGAATAATTACGGTTTTACCAACGCCTGCACCGCCGAAAAGTCCGGTTTTTCCGCCCTTTGTGTATGGCTCGATCAAATCGATTACCTTAATTCCGGTCTCGAACATTTCGGTCGAAGCTCCGAGATCGGCAAATTTTGGAGCGGGTTTGTGAATCGGGGAAGTCATTTTGGAAATGATTTTTCCTTTACCGTCGATCGGGGAACCGATTACGTCGATCATTCTGCCAAGCATTTCCTGCCCGACCGGGATGCTGATCGGCGCGCCGCTATCGACGACTTTCATTCCGCGGACTAAGCCGTCTGTGCTGTCCATCGAAATTGCACGGGTACGGTTTTCGCCCAGGTGCAGCTGAACTTCGCAGACGAGCACTTCCGGTTCGCCGGTTTGCGGAGACTTGCGTTCAATGTTTAATGCGTTATAAATTTCGGGAATCTTTCCTTCGGCGAACTCAACGTCGACAACCGGTCCGATTACCTGTACTATTTTACCTTCATTCATCAAAATTTCCTGATTTATGTTGATTATTATATTTTTGATTCAAGATATAAATATCTGTAAAGTAAAGACGAAACAGTATTGTATATATTATATTTTCGGCTAAAAATATCGGCTAAAAAAATTGTATACGTAGTTCTACGTAGACGAAAAAATTACTCCAACAAAACAACTACGTAGTTCTACGTAGACGGCGGAAAAATCGGGAAATGCATATAACATAAAAGCACTGCGATTGCAGTGCTTTTAGAGAGTTTTCTCAAGTAATTGAGCCTTAAGCAAGTGCTAAGGTTCTCAAAACTTTTTTCTCGTCATTCGGGTGAATTGTAGTTGAATGTCTCAAATCACGTTTAGTTTTGCGAGATTTTTTAGTTAAGATATGGCTTGCGAAAGCCTTTTCTCTTTTAATTTTGCCACTACCTGTGAGTTTAAATCTCTTTTTAGCGGCGCCTTTAACTTTCATCTTAGGCATGATTATGTCCTTTATATTTATAGTTCTTCGTTTATTCTGCTATCTAAGAATTACAAAATTAAGCAAATTTCCGTTTACAGCCAAATATTTTCTGCAAAAATATTGCATTTATTTCTCTAAATCGTTAATTTTCAGTGCATAACGGATTTTCCCGTCTGCGGCTTCGAGCATTTCGCGTGCTTTTGTGCAGGAGACTTTTTCGATTGCCATCACGAGGGCGACTTTTACGTTTCCGCCGGTCTCGCGGAGGAGGCTCGCGGCGTCGTCGTAAGTTGTTCCGGCGATTTTCATGATGATATTTTTAGCGCGTTCGTGCAGTTTTAGGTTGGTCAATTGCAGATCGACCATGATATTTCCGTAAGTTTTCCCGAGTCGCACCATGGTTGCCGTGGTGAGCATGTTCAGGACAAGTTTCTGCGCAGTGCCGCTTTTCATGCGGGTGCTGCCGGCGACTACCTCCGCGCCGACGTATGGCGCTATGATTATATCGGCGATTTCGGCAAGATGCTCGGTGTGGGCACGCTTTAC
>JAQUZU010000073.1 GCA_028691175.1 Candidatus Kapaibacterium sp.
GGTGATCGTGACCGTAAGTTTGGTGATAAACGTGGCGGTGGTGATTATAAAAAATACGGAAAACGCGATGATTCGCGTGGTGGATATAAGCCGAGAAAAGATAATAACGAGAGAAGATTACCGGCTGAATAATTGTAGTAAATGATTATAATACAAAGGATTAGCTGTTTATGAACTTGAAAATAGTAGAAGCCAATACAAAAAAGCAAATTAAAGATTTTGTAAAGTTTCAGATTGAATTATACAAAGATAACGAGTTTTATGTTCCGCCGACGATTTCAGATGAAATAGAAACGTTTCTTCCGGAGAAGAATCCGGCATTTGAAGAGGCTGATTTGCAACTATTTTTGGCGTATCGCGACGACAAAATTGTCGGGCGCATCGGTGCAATTTATAGTCGTGCGGCGAATAAAAAGTATGGCTACAAAAATATGCGCTTTAGCTGGATTGATTTTGTCGAGGACTATGAGGTCTGCAAACTTCTGCTCGATACCGCCATTGAGTGGGGACGCAAAAAGGGTGCTACTACGGTAACGGGACCGCACGGCTTCAATGATTTCGATATGCAGGGAATGCTGGTCGAGGGATACGACCGCCTTGCTACGATTGCGTCGTTCTATAATTTCCCGTATTATCCTAAATTTGTCGAGCGCTATGGTTTCGAGAAGGATATTGATTTTGTAGAATATTGGTCAACTACGCCGAAGCCGGAGACAATTCCGGAGAAACTATTCCGCGTGAATGATTACATAATTAAAAAAAACAAGTTCAAGCTTATCGAATATGCGAATATAAAAGATTATATTGCGCGAGGACGCGAAATTTTCGGTTTGCTGGAGAGTACATTTGAGGAGAACTACGGTACTGTTCCGCTGACTCAAAAGCAAATGGACTATTACACAAACAAATACCTGATGTTTTTAAATCCGCGCCTGATAAAACTCGTCGAGAATGAGGCGGGCGAACTGATCGGCTTTTTAATCACGATGCCGAATCTTTCGAAAGCGATGCAGAAGGCGAAAGGCAATAAATATCCGTTTGGCGTGATTCACATGCTGAAAGCGCTGAAGACGTTTGATGTGCTGGACTTTTATTTCGCAGGTATTCGCAAGGATTATCGCGGCAAGGGCGTCGATGCAATTATGGCTACCGAAATCGTAAAAACGGCGATGGATATGGGATTTAAACACGCAGAATCAAATCAGGAACTCGAAAACAATACGCTTGTACAGGCGATGTGGAAGTTTTATTCACCGGAAAATCATAAGCGACGTAGAATCTTCAAGAAATATATATAATGTTTTGCAGTTATAGGGAGTAATTATGGATCTGAGAATTGTAAACGTTAAAACTAAAAGGCAGATACGCGACTTTGTAGAGTTTCAACTCGAACATTACAAGGGTAATCCGTACTATGTGCCGCCGATTATCGCGGACGAAATGGCGGTTTTTATGCCGGACAAAAATCCTGCATTCGAGACCGCTGAACTGCAACTTTTTCTGGCGTATCGCGGAGATAAAATTGTCGGGCGAATCGGTGCAATAGTCAGCCATGCCGCAAACGAGAAATATAACTATAAGAACATGCGTTTCAGCTGGATTGAGTTCACCGAAGATTATGAGGTCTGCAAACTTCTGCTCGATACCGCTATCGAATGGGGGCGTCAGCGCGGAATGACCACGGTCTCGGGACCGCATGGCTTTAATGATTTCGATATGCAGGGAATGCTGGTCGAGGGATATGACAAAATGGCTACGATTGCGTCGTTTTATAATTATTCTTACTATCCGGAATACCTCGAGCGCTACGGATTCGAGAAGGAAATCGACTTTATCGAGTATCTCTCTACGCCGACCGGCGAGACGAATAAGCCCGAGCAACTCTTTAAAGTGAGCGATTATGTACGACGGAAAAATAATATTCACTTCGTGGAATACTCGCGGACGAAGGATTACATCATGCGTGCTCCGGAAATCTTTTCGCTATTGGAGACTTCGTTTGACAAGAATTTCGGGACGGTTCCGCTGACGCCGAATCAAACCAAGTATTACACTAAGAAATATCTGCTATATCTCAGCCCGAAACTGATTAAACTCGCGGAGAACGAAAAGGGCGAACTTGTCGGATTTGTGATTACGATGCCGAATATGTCCGAAGCATTCCGCAAGGCGAATGGCCACATGTTCCCGACGGGGATTTTCCATGTTTTGAAAGCCATGCGCTCGACCGAGTGCCTAGATTTCTATTTCCTCGGGGTGCATCCGGATTATCGAAAAAAAGGCGTCGATGCGGTGATTGTGTCTGAATTGCTGAAAACGGTGATGGAGATGGGCTTCAAGAAAACCGAATCCAACCAGCTGCTCGAAAACAATACCATGGTGCAGGCGATGTGGAAATTCTATTCGCCGGTAAATCATAAGCGCCGTAGAATCTTTAAGAAGACTATATAGACCCACGTTTGTGGGCTTTTCATGAGGGGTGCTATGCGACCCCTCTTTTTTTATATAGAGAGGGAACGGCGTATCCCTTCAATCGAAACCCGCGGATGCGGATGAAAAACAGACGGCTGTCCGCGTCATTGCGGGCTTGACCCGCAATCTTCTGAGGTATTAAATAGAAAATGGGAGATGGATTTCTTCTGTAAACAAAAAAAGAGACGCCACAATGTGGCGTCTCTGCATATAATTAAGAAACAAAATTTATTTGCCATAGGCTTGTTTCAGCGAGAGGCAACCGACCGTACCGAAACCCATCAGGAAGAGGAGTTGGAACGGAATTGCGGCAATTTCGAGATAGTAAATCGAAACACCAATGCCGAAAATGTAGTAGGCTGCCAAAGCGAGTTCGAGCCAGACTACCCAGCCGATTTTTTTGCTTGAGTATTTTTTTGCTTTCCAACTGTCATTCTCGCCTTCGATTTTAAATTTCGGAGTACGAACAAATCCGGTTTTCTTATTGACCAATGCCTCGAGAACCGCCTTCGTGTTGCTGATTGATAAACCCATGCTGCCCGCAAGAAATACAGGGAAGAGCAGGATTTTCTTTCTCCAGTTCAGGTCGATTGTCTTTTGTGCATACATCATAAAGAGGAAAGTCGAAATTGTTGCAACGACAAATATAGCCATAATGTTATAGTATGTTTCTAATCCCGGATAGTGCTCTTTCAGCAAAATAATCGGGACATTCAGCGCGGCAACAACCAAGATGAACGGATATACGATATTTCCGCCCAAGTGATAGATGCTCTCCATTTTGATTTTGAAAGGCAGTTTTGCTTTCATAACGCGTGGGAGAATCTTTTTGCCGGTTTCGATAGAGCCTTTTGTCCAGCGGAATTGCTGAGCCTTCAGCGAGTTAATGTCTGCAGGAAGTTCAGCCGGGGAGGTAACGTCGTTTAGATAAACGAATTTCCAGCCCTTGAGTTGAGCGCGATAGCTCAAATCCATGTCCTCGGTGATTGTGTCTGCCTGCCAGTTGCCTGCATCGAAAATAGTGGCTTTGCGCCAGATGCCCGCAGTACCGTTGAAGTTGATGAAAAATCCCGCCTTGTTACGTACTTGCTGCTCCATGCAGAAGTGTCCGTCGAGGTTCAAAGCCTGAGTTCTCGTCAGGAACGAATAATTTTCGTTCAAATGCTGCCAGCGAGTCTGCACCATGCCGATTTTCGGGTCGTTGAAGTGCGGAATCGTAGAGAACAGGAAATTCTCGTTCGGGACAAAGTCCGCGTCGAAAATAGCCACAAATTCGCCTTTGCAGAAATTCAGTGCATTTTTTAAAGCACCGGCTTTATAACCATCGCGGTTGGTACGGTGAATGTATTGTATGTCAAAACCCTGTTCTTGGTATGTTTTTACCAGATTTTTAGCGATTTCCTGGGTTTCGTCCGTAGAATCGTCGAGTACCTGTATCTCAAGTTTATCCTTCGGATACTTGATTTTACACACAGATTCAATGAGTCGTTCAATAACATAAAGTTCATTGAATAGCGGAAGTTGGATTGTAACCATCGGCAAATCTGCCGGCATCTCGCAATCCTTTGTATGTACATCCTTGGTCTTAAAATAATAGTATAACATTACAAGACCATGGATACCGAATGCGAAAAGTACGCATAGGGAGAAAAAATAAAGTACCAGTATCAGTCCTTCCATCTTTTGACTGCACTCCGATTGTTGTTAATCAGTAATTTCAAATTTATAAACAGACAGCAGACTACACCGCTATCAGATTGCGAATTTAAGGAAAAAACAATTTATAATTGCATAATATTTTATGTTTTTGCGAAATATTTCATAAAATTAATACTAATAGTGAAATCAGATAGATATTTTGAAATTATTTCGTAATTTTGCAAACTTATTTTTGACATATTAACCAACATAAAGTGAATATAATGGCTATTAGAATTTTTGTTACAGGCGGTACTTTCGATAAAGAGTACAACGAACTGAACGGCGAATTGTTCTTTAAAGATACGCATCTGAACGAAATGCTCAAACTCGGGCGTTGCCGCGCTGCAATTGATGCACGCACACTGATGATGATAGACAGCATTTATCTGAAGGACGACGACCGCGAACTTATCGCAAATAATTGCTGCACGTGCGAGGAAGACCGCATTATCGTTACGCACGGCACGGACACAATGGTCGATACCGCAAGAGTCATTGCCGCAAAGAATCCGGACAAAACCATCGTTTTGACCGGCGCGATGATCCCGTACAAATTCGGCTCGAGCGACGGGCTGTTTAATCTTGGTGCCGCAATCGCATTCGTGCAGACACTTCCGCACGGCGTTTATATCGCAATGAACGGCAGAATCTTCAACTGGGATAATTGCCGCAAAAACAAGAAAATCGGCGAGTTCGAAGAAGTAAAATAACACTTTGCGAACGGAATACCTTTCAATTTAAACATAGAGACGTGGTGAGCCGCGTCTCTATGTTTGCGTATACGAATATCTTTCTACAAATGAGAGAAAAAAATTGTGCCTCGCCCGAAAAGTATGCGCACGAACGTAATATAAATTTGATTGTAACGTTTATATACGGATAAAAATTTACAATATAGATAAAATGGAGACTTCTTATGGCTGAAATGATGACGACTGAGGAATTTTTGGGTACTTTAGAAGACGAAATCGCGAAATTACCGCAGGAAATACGTGCGAAATTATACCGTCCATGTGCTACAAAATGCGTGAAAGGCATGGCGTTACCGGAATTGCGCCGTCAATTCGAAGAGTGCGGGCAAAATATCGATGCACAATTTACTAAATACGGGCGCTCGCCGTTCTTTTTTGCGGACATAATCGAGCCGGGGCACGTCTATGAAATCGGCTATCCGCAGTGCGTATGCAATCATAAAGCAGAGGGAAGGGCGTTCTATGAGGCATTACAAAGCGGAAAAGATACTCGCACAGTGAAACCGCATAGACACGACGATTGCGAATACCTGAGGCTCCGCGAGGGCGAATGTGAATGTTCGCGCCAGAGCATACTTTACGTAATGCACGATCTCTTGCCGGATAAAGAAATTGAAGTAGAGATGATGCACACATTTATCGGCGGTGCGAGCGAGTGCCGCTTTAAGGTAACCGTGAAATGATAGAAACCACTTTGTGCTATATCGAGGCGCACGGCAAATATTTGATGCTTCACCGTACGAAAAAGGAAAACGATCTCAATGCAGGCAAATGGATCGGCGTGGGCGGAAAACTGGAGCCCGGCGAAACGCCCGACCAATGCCTTGTTCGCGAGGTTAGAGAGGAAACCGGGCTGGTGCTTGCAGATTATCGCTTGCGTGCGAAAATTGAATTTATATCCGACGTTTGGGAAGATGAACTAATGTATTTATATACTGCAACGCCGGAAACCACTGAATTTGCAGACTGCGAAGAAGGTGAACTTGCATGGGTCGAAAAGGCTGAAGTTATGCGGCTAAACCTCTGGGAGGGCGACCGGATATTTCTGCAGGAATTGCTCACGCGTGGCGAAGAGTTCGCTCTGCGCCTCGAATACAAAGGGGACAAACTAATCGCATCAGAATTAAAAACACAAAAAGGACAAATATGATAATTGATTTCGAAAAAATTGCCGAGCAGACGCTCGAAAATTTTAAGGGTGGCGAAAAGGCTGTTTGTGCGAAAATGTACGTAGATGACCTGCATCGCATTATGATGTTGAAATTAGAGCCCGGTGCGTCTATCGGAATGCATACGCACGACACGGGAAGCGAAATCGCATATATTCTGCACGGTACCGGAACGGCACTCTACGACGACGGGGAAGAACCGCTTTCGCCGGGGATTTGCCACTATTGCCCGAAGGGACACAGCCACAGTATCCGGAATACCGGCACGGAAGATTTGATTTTCTATGCGGTAGTTGACTAATCCGCCCTCGTTCGTGGGGATAAACTTTCGTAGAGACGCAATGCATTGCGTCTCTACATTTGTATACGGGATACGTTGGGGAAAACTTTTTGTTTGTTTCGCCGAATTTTATTATATTTGTGTATCGTAGGCATTTGCATGTGTCTGCGCCTCCTATAAAGAAAATATTATTTATAAACATAAAGGCAATTATATGTATCCTAAGGCAGAATATCAATACGCAAGCACTATTTTAATGCACACACCTTCATACGAGTTATTCGATGGGGTAATCCACCCCTCCGCGGCTTTATATCAGGGCTATTTTAACGCAGAAGAAGCTACCAAAGAACACCAAAACTATATCGCGGCACTGAAAAATCACGGCATCAACGTCTACGTTGTTCGGGAGATTCTCGAGCGTTCGGCGCTCGACTCTTTGCGCGTTCTCGCGGGGAAATGTCTTACTTACGACACATCGAAACTCAAGGGCGTTAGTAGTGACGACGTAGAGTCATATCGCCTGTCGATAATAAATAAAATGACTAAAGCCGACCTGATTCGCACAATTCTGTTGCGTCCGACTGTTCAGCTTACAAATTCAAACATAAACACCGGTGTGCAGGCTTCGTATATTCAGGCTCCGCTGATGAATCTCTTTTTCGCGCGCGATCAGATGATAAACACTGCCAAAGGCTCGATTATTTGCAGAATGAATTCCGTTCAGCGCGCCACCGAGTGCGACGTAATGGATTACTGCCTCTGCCAAATCGGAATGCCCGCAATCTATAAAATTAAAGGCGAAAACTCATATCTCGAGGGCGGAGATTTTATCCCTATGGGCGATATGGCGCTTATCGGACAGGGCTTGCGCACCTCGCAAGAGGCTATCGACGAACTACTCGAAAATGACCTGCTCGGCACAAATACACTCGTCGTTGTTCGCGACCACTGGCTGAACCAGGAGCAAATGCACCTCGATACATATTTTAACGTGATGGATCGCGACCTCGTAAGCATGAGCGCACGCCGCCTGCGTGCCACTCCGGAGAGCAACATGTTCCTAACCGTTGATATTTATTCGCGCCCGAACTCTGCGCAGCCGTATCAAAAGACCGTCGAAGGCGTGCCGTTCGTCGAGTTCCTGAAAGACCGCGGGATCAGCATTATCCCGATTGAACGCGAAGATGAAGCGCAGTATGCAGGAAATTACCTCTGCATCGCTCCACGACACGTGATGGTGGTGGCAGGTCAAACGACCGACTTAAGGCAGAGATTCGTCTCGCACAACGTCAAAGCCGAGTATATACCGTTAGACAACCTGATTCAAGGGTATGGCGCGGCACACTGCATGACGCAGGTATTGCAGCGCACCGATTCCGAGAAATAGAATATATTCAACTATAAGACATCGTTATGAAATTTTTCCTGAGAGTTATTCCGGCACTTGTCGCTATAGTAATTGCGGGAGGTGCTTTTGTTTCACCCGTATATAGCAAGGTTGTGCCGGATGCCCAACAGTTGCTCGACAGCCTGAAAAAAGTTTATGCGCCTGACGCCCGCACTTCAATTTTTGAAATACAGGCTATAACGGAGGGCAATTCTATTGTTCTCGAGGGAAAAGTAGATGATAGAGAAAAAAAGGACGCAGTTGCACGCACATTTACCGACTACAACATAGAATATTCGGACAAAATTGCGGTTCTCGGCGAGCAATTCGATAAACCCTGGGCATTAGTCAAATTATCGGTTGCTTCGCTGCGTACCGCCGGTAAACATTCTGCCGAGATGGCAACGCAGGCAATCATGGGCACGCCCATAAAACTGCTCGATCAGGAAGGCGATTGGTTCCGCGCGCAAACTCCCGACAAATACATCGCGTATATCCCTGCAAATTCGATTTGGCAACTCACGCTCGAAGAACTTGACGCATGGAAAAAATCCAAAAGATATATCGTTACCGCGTATCAATCGCAATTAACAAGCCTGCTACAGCTGCTTTCGCTCAACGGAAGAGAACCGGAAGGAATTATAAGCGACCTTGTCCTGGGGAATATTCTCGAATTTAAGGGCGAGGAAGACGGAAAAATCAGACTTGCCACCCCCGACGGACGCGAGGGATACGTCGATGCAAACGATGTACAAGAACTAAGCAAATGGGCAAA
>JAQUZU010000003.1:0-10641 GCA_028691175.1 Candidatus Kapaibacterium sp.
AGTGCCGCTCACAAACGCATTAATCGAAGGGCTGATGCGGAGTTTCAGCCCAAGAGCCGCTTTTGCGACCGGACCGCCCTTTGTTCCGCCGGCAGAAATTTGCGCGAACGGCTGCAAAGTATTGGCGATTCTGAGCGCGGAGGGCGAGTATTTATAGGTAACTCCGTAGAAGAAATAATTCGGCTTCTGCTCGTAGCTCGCGGTTTGCCCGAAAGTATTATACGTGAATTCCTGGTAGAAATTCTCCTCGCCGAACTCGACCCCGATTGCATGATCCTCGCTAACCTTATATAAAACCGAAAGGTTACAGTCGTGGAAGAAACTCGAGTTGTCGTTCGGAATGTCGAGAGTTTTCATATTTGAATTGCCGATTTTGCTCCAAGAAATCTCGAACATCGAGTCGTCGCGCTCTTTAAAACTCGGAGTATAAGCCGCCAAAGTCGGGAATTTGCTGTTCGTATTCTCCTCGTTGCGGAAATAGCTGAGCGGAAGTTGCGAATTATGCAGTAAATGCGGCGCACTTGCCGGCTCGTCGCTTGCAAGTTCGGGAGCGACTTCGGAAGTTGATTCCGCGCTATAAGTCGCACCCGAGTTTGCGAGGTAATCATTTGAACTCAAATTCTCGTCGTCGCTCGCCGGAAAAGTCTCCATTTTCGAAGATTCGGTCGAAGAAATGACCGCGTTCGAAGTGGTGCGAGCAGCGAAAATATTTGATTTAGAAGCAGAGTTTAATGAAATTTCAGTCCGTTTTGTGTCGTTCGAAGCGTGATTTTCGATCGAAGAAACAAGCGGATATACAGTTTTTTGAGGTTTAGCAAGCGTGTCCGGAGTAGAATCCTGAAGTGAATAAATACCGTAAGCCGATAGAATTAAAGCAATTATAGACGCCGCAACTTTTGCGGAACGAGTGCGTGCAAACCACAAAAGCGGACGCTTCTTCGAGCCGGGCGCGCTAAAGCCCATCGCCGAGAAAATCTGCGCCGTAGTCTCTGCCGGAACATATACATCGCTTGCGTCGGCATTCAGCGCATCGCGCAGTTCAGTCTGCAAGCGCAACTCATCGCGAAGTTCCGCGTCTGCGGCAACGTCGGCAAAAAACTTGCCTTCCGAGCCTTTCGGCAGATTTCCCGAGAGATAATCGTCAATATATTTCGCTTTGTCCATTATTTATCGTCAGTTATGTAGTATTTTAGCATTTCTTTCAGTTTATCTTTGGCGCGCCAAATCAGAGTTTTGGTGTTTGCTTCGGTTTCGCCAATAATCGCAGCAATTTCTTTAATTTCATAGCCGTTATACTGTTTCAGCACGAACGGATCGCGCATTTTCGCAGGCAGCCGGGCTATTGCATTTTGCAAAAGCTGCATTTTTTCGTTATGTTCAATATCTTTCCAAATTCCGCTGTTGCCTGCCATGTAGTCTTCAAATCCAACGGTTTGAACTACTTTTTTATCGCGTAGAAAATTAAAACTCAGGTTTCGCAGCGTAACCATCAGATACGCACCCGGATTGCCGGAAATCTGTCCGTCTTTCGCAGCTTTATAGAATTTCACGAAGCCTTCCTGAAAAACATCGCTTGCGTCGTCCGAATTGCCGAGAAATTTCAGGCAATAGCCGTAACCCTTGCGCGAATAGCGTGCGTAAAATTCTGCAACCGCCTTTTCTTCCATGGACTTATCGCGAAAGAACTCAACCAGCTCCGCGTCCTCCATATCTGCGAATTTGCCTTTCATCGCAAATACCAACGGAAAGATACGACGTTGCTAAAGAGGTATTGCGAAATAAAAGTGTGCAAATCGGCAGAATAAAGGTTGCCGCCGCTCTCGCCACCGGCGCGAACGATGTAGGCGAATTTGCCCGCCGCGTTAAATGCGTAATCGCTGCAGAAGTTGTCCGGAAGGCAATTGTAGATAAATCCGGACTCGCTTTGCGTGCCGACCGGCTGCGCCACATAGCGGATATTGCCCTCTAAGTCGTTGAATGCCAAGTAGTTACTTCCTGCGGAGACTGCCGGATTGAACGCCGATAGTTCGCCGAGATCCGATGTCTCAATTGAAAAATCACTCATGGAAAATTTCGCGATTTTCGAGATTCCGCTTTGCATCACTGCGAGGAAAATGCTTTTACCGTCCGGCGAGAATCGGATTCTGCCCGGCGCGAATGCAGACTGCGAAAGCAAGTCGCCCAGCGGATGAGTTTGCGTTTTGCCGGTGTTGCAGTCGTAGATGAAAATTTCACTGTCCGAGGCATAAGCCAGAATTGAACCGGCGGACGAAAAAGTCGGTTCGCATTTGCTCAAAGATATTGATTTCAAAGAACTTACGCTGAGGTCGGATAAATTCACAATCTCGGCGTGGGAGTCGCTTGCGAGCAGTGCAAATCTGCCGTCATACGATAGGTCGAGGAATTTCACATCGTCTAATTCGATTGATAGTGATGGAATTGTCGTCCTTTCCAAATTTTTCAGATCAAGCGAAACGAGTATGCGGTAACTGCCTAATTCTTTTAAAACCAAGATGTTACCGCTTCGCGAAAAGTTTGATACGCAAGCAACGCTGTCAAATAGCATTTCGAGGTTCGACCCGTCTGCGTAGATGCCGTAGAGCGTGGTTTTCGGTCCGTCGAAAGATTTCGAGAGGAAGATTATTTCCGGAACTGTACGTTCGCCTGTGCCGTCGCAATCGCCGTCGCATACGTTGCACGAGCTCAGCCCGATGGCAAGCAAGAGAATATTTAGTATATAAAATAACTTCATCTTTCGACCTATATAACACGCCCGCGGGCAAAAAGTCACAAAAAAATTCGAAATTTTAAAATATAATTTATTATAAAATTATAAAATTTGCGAGATGTTCGGCTTTTGTGAAATGTACGATGGATTTATCTGCGACTAATTGCTCGACTGCACGTTTTGCGTCGTCGATAGCAATTCGATATTTATGACAAAAATGCCATAAATCAATTGCCTCGATCGATATTTCCATAAGAAGAAGTTGGGCAACAGTTAGTTTTTCTTTTTTCAGAAAGCGCTGCTTGATGGTATCCACGAGCAATTCCGCCTCGCGTCCGTTGATGTGGATAGTCGCAAAATAGTAATTATCGGTAGTAACCAGGTCGCAAATCGGGAAACCGCGTCCCTCCGGCACAAGTTGCAGCAGAAATTCGATGCTGACATAGTAGAGATCAGCGTCCGCGTCGCCCCAGAGGTCGTCCCAGACTTTTCGGTCGTTTTCCTTCAGCCATTCGAAAAATTTGATTTCGCGCTCCGGCAGGCGCACGAACAACTTTCCGCGGTAGTGTTCGCGGATAAAAAATGCCTTTTCCTGGTCGATTTGCCGGAAAATGTCTTCCGGAATAATTAGCGTGTTGCCGTCAATGTGTTGATCGAGTATAGCAATAATTTCTTCTTCGTTCAATTTCGTCTCCGATTAATCAAAAAATACAAAACGAACGAACTACGAAAAAAGTGTATTTAGCCTATTATTGCGAATGCAAGCGTGTTTATGCCCATTAGCAAAAGAAAAATAAGGACAATTCGCTTGAATAATTTTTCGTTTACTTTGCCGGAAATGCGGATGCCGATTGCGGTGCCGACCAAAATTGCCGGAAGCGCAAACGCAAATGACCGGAAAACGTCCGGCGTCAGCATGTCCGCGAAGAAATACGACACGACTGTGCAAATGTTAATCAACATTGAATATAGCGAAAAGTTGCCGCGAATTTCGTTTTTGTTTTTGCCCTCGTTCGACATGAAGAGGATAATCGGCGGACCGCTCATCGAGAGGCTGCCGTTCAGCGTGCCGCTAAAAAAACCGGCGATGCTTTTTGCGAAGTTTTCATTGCGAAATCTCACGCGCTTGCCGGACATAAGCATAAGCGAGGTGCCGGAAATTAATATTCCTGCGACTATTCTAAGTGCGTCCGAGGATAAAGTTTTGATCAGATAAGCGCCGAACGGTGTGGCGACGACTGCGAAGAGAAGCATTACGCGGATTTCGCGGAAATTTACTGCGCCACGAGCCGAGCGGAAAACCATGATGTTGATGATGACCGAGACTAAAACCAGTGTCGGGACGATTATGCTCGGCGAAATGAACAGCGCGAGCAGCGGAAACGCGACTAATGAGATTCCGAAGCCGGTTACGCCCTGCACCATCGACGAGAAAACCAGCACGATTGCAAGAATGACGAGTTCGTATATCGGCATTTATTCGTGCCTCATTTTGTGTAGCGAAGTTTCTGCGCGGCGGAGGTCTTCGAGGCAATTTACGCCCTGGAGTTCGTCGAAATCTGCAATATCGAACGCATTGACGATTGCGCCGTTGCTCTTCAAGATGCCGATGATGTCCGTTAGGTAGTACTCATTTTGCTCGTTTGCGTTCGAGACGTACTTCAGCGAGAGGAAGAGCAGGCGGCTTTTCACGAGGTAAATGCCGGAGTTGATTTCTTTGATTTTGCGCTGCTCGTCGGTGGCGTCTTTGTGCTCGATGATTTCGTAAAATTTTCCGTCTTCGTCGCGGATAATGCGTCCGTAGCCGGTGGCGTCGTCGACTGTTGTCGTGAGCACCGAGAGGTCGGAATCGTTTTCGATGTGTTTGTTATAAAAGTTTGTCAGCGTCTCGGCGGTGATCAGCGGAACGTCGCCCGCAAGGATCAGTACGTCGCCGGTATAATCTTCGAAAAGCGTTTCCGCTTGCGCTACGGCGTGCCCGGTGCCGAGTTGCTCGCTCTGGACGCAGGTTTTCACTTCGGGGAAATTTTCGGCAAGATACGCGACGAGTTTTTCTTTTTGATGTCCGACTACGACGACATTTCGCTTGCTCTGCATTTTATTAACGGTATCGAGGACGTAGTGAATCAGCGGTTTGCCGTCGAGCGGCGTCAGGACTTTCGGTAAGTCCGGGTTTTTCATTCGCTTGCCCTGTCCGGCAGCAAGAATTAGCGAAGCAGTTTCCATGTCATTCAGTCGAAAAATTTAACATATTTAAAAAAACAAAATTACAAAAAAAAGCCGAGACTATCAAATAATCCCGGCTTTTGCGTGATAGATTGCATTTTATTTTGCGAGTGCAACGCTGCGGCGCTCGCGAATAACAACGACTTTGATTTGCCCCGGATATTCCATTTCGTTTTCGATGTGCTTAGCGATTTCATTTGCCATGTTGTCTGCAAATAGGTCATCGATTTTCTCCGGTTCTACGATTACGCGGATTTCGCGTCCCGCCTGCATAGCGTAAGTTTTTGCTACACCGTCGAAACCGTTTGCGAGAGTCTCGAGTTTTTCGAGGCGTTTTACGTAATTTTCAAGTGATTCGCGACGTGCGCCCGGACGTGCTCCACTAATACTGTCCGCCGCCTGAATCAGGACAGCATACGGAGAATCAGCCTCCATATCCTCGTGGTGCGCGCCGATTGCATTTACTACGACGCGGTGCTCTTTATATTTTTTCGCGATATTCGCGCCAAGAAGTGCGTGCGGGCCTTCGATTGACTGCTCTACGCACTTGCCGATATCGTGCAGCAAGCCGGCACGTTTTGCGATCATTGCGTCAAGCCCGAGCTCGGACGCCATAATTTCCGCTAAATATGCCACTTCGAGCGAGTGATTGAGCAGGTTTTGCCCATAGCTCGAGCGATATTTCATTCTGCCGATAAGTTTCAAAATCTCCGGATGAACGCTGTTCAAGCCGAGTTCGAGAACGGTAGTTTCGCCGCTGCGAATGATTTCTTCTTCGAGTTCCTTTTTGGTTTTCTCTACAATTTCTTCGATTCTCGCCGGATGGATTCTTCCGTCTGTCATTAATTTTTCGAGTGATTTTTTCGCAACTTCGCGGCGGAACGGGTCGAAGCCGGAAATTACGACAGCCTCCGGCGTGTCGTCGATAATCAAATCGATGCCGGTTGCAGACTCAAATGCGCGGATATTGCGTCCTTCGCGTCCGATAATTCGGCCTTTCATTTCGTCGCTGTCGAGGTTAACGACGGAAACCGTCGTCTCGACACTGTGGTCTGAGGCGGTTCGCTGAATGGCGTCTATTATGATGTTTCGCGCTTCTTTGTGTGCGTTGAGTTTTCCCTCGTCGCGCACAATTTTCATCATTTGAAGTGCGTCTTGCTTTGCGTCATCGATAAAAGCGTCGTAGAGGCTCTTTTTCGCCTCGTCTTTTGTCATTCCGCTGATTTTTTCCAATGTTTCGAGATGACTCTTTACGACTTCGTCTGCTTTAGCGAGTTTTTCGTCGAGTTCTTTCTCTCGATTTTGAAGTTTGCTTGTCTCTTCGGCTAACTGTTTTTCTTGTTTTGCTAAAATTTCGGCTTTTGAATTTACTGAATCGGTTTTCGAACGCAGTTCCTTTTCGGCTTGCTGCATTTTTTGTTTTCTTTGTTGTGCTTCGTTTTCAAATTCCTGTTTTTTCTTGTGCCATTCTTCTTTAACTTCGAGTAACTTTTCTTTTTTAATGTTTGAAGCGTCTTTTTCGGCATCTTTTAGCAATAACTTGGCATTTTGTTCAGCCTCGCTAATCTTTTGATTAGCCATTTTACCGCCGATGAAGTATGCGAACGCAAATCCCGCGATCCACACAATAACTCCAACGATGATAAATATTATACTGCTGCCCATTATTTTTGATTCCTTCCTGTTTTGTAAAGTCCGCAATGCTTGGGGCGACTTGCGCATGTATGTGATAAAGTAAGCATATAAAAGAATCGCACCCGGAACCGCCGGAGTTTACTCGTACGAGACAGGCGAAGAACCGGTCTTATACACAGTGGGTGACAGCCCTCTGCATTTTGCTTCCAACGTGCCCGAAGGCAACCTCCGACAAGAGGCATTTGACTGCGTTCTCGGTGGCTAAGGCCTGTAATTTGCAGACGGTGCATATCTCCCTATATCAAAGTTATAGGTTCTTTAGCTCGTTTAACGACGGCTCGCAGGTGCGACGTAATATTTCAAATAGCGGACTTATTTTTGCGGAATTCCGGCGCTCATCTGTTTGTCGATTTGCTCGGTCATGCGCTGCATTTCTTTTAGAAGGTATTCCTTGTCGAAATTGCTTTGCTCGGTTGCAGTAAGATATTTTTCCGATATGTTCAGCGCTGTCAGCACTGCAATTGTTGCCTGGCTTTCGCCCTGAAGTACTTCGCCGAGTTTATTCATCTCGGAATTTACCAGATCTGCCGCCCTTGCGAGCAGTTTTTCGTTATCGGTTCTTAGATTATATTCTTTGCCGGCTATTACCGTTTTCATATCAATGTATTTCAATAAGTCTCAAATATTTTGGATAAATATACGGCAGGTAATGAAAATATGTTCTTCGCAACATATTTATAATCTTCCAATATATTTATGCAAACAAAAATAAGAAACTTTAAAATAAAAAACAATAGATAAATTCAAAATTTGCAAAAAAATAATCCCGTGCCGGAATTCACCGACACGGGACGCGATAAAATCTATTGCAGTTAGTTCAAATTATTTGGTAACTGTCAATAATGAAGAAGTTGTGTTGCCGTTATTTGTTACTTTGATTACATAAACGCCGCTGGTCATTCCGCTTGTAGAAGCAGTGAATGAATTTTGTACGCCGTTCATTTCCATAACTTTGTCGCCAACCATTGTATAAACTTCTACTTTGTTCATGCCTTCGGTCGCCGGTTTAACAGTGAATTCGCCTGTTGCAGGGTTCGGATAAACGCCTACGCTGAAGGTTTCGTTTTCTTCTACGGCGTTACGTTCTGCTTGGAGGTTAAAGCAACCGTACATGATTGTTTTGTAGCTCGAATACTGAGCAGGACGCATTGCTACCGGAATTGAAGTATATGCAGCCGGTAATTTAGTAAATTTGCTGTAATCCCAAGAGAATGTAGAAGTCAGCGGGATAAGTTTCTCGGTTGCAGTGAAGTTAGGCAAAAGGTCAGGCATGTGAGTTGAATAGTGGAAATTCAAGTCATCTGTAACGTTAATTGGTTCAGACCAAGTTTCTTCGTTTACGCCTCTGTATTTTACATAGATATCGTTTGGAACATAGTTGGTTATATAAGCAGTATTCCAAGAATCGTCTGAAGCCTGATAGTTAACTTTCAGAGAATCTGCACCCAGGTCGATAGCAGTAAGTTCGTCAGTTTTGCAATTATAAGTTTCGTCATGAGTATATCTTGGCTCTACCCATTTTGCAACGAGATATTGACCATCGGCAGTTTTTGCCAATTCGATTTCATAGCCTCTTGTGTAAGAGCTGCTGTAAACGAGTTGATCTTCTACACTGTTAATATCTTCAACTGTCAATTGGAAGTTTCCTGAATAAACATAGCGCATTGCAGCCGGATCAGAGTTATAATATCTCATGCTTTCTACTTGGCGCATGCCCCATTGACCTGCTTTTTTATAGATTTCGACAATACCGAAGCCGTAATATTCATAAGACTGAGGATCTTGGCAATAGAAAGAAGTCAAGAAACTGAATTCGTCTGTTCCTGTTACTACGAAATCTGAACTTGTGAACGGAACGAAACCTGAAGTTACTTCTTCAGCAGTATACATTTGACCGGTAATACCTAAAATAAAGTTATCAAAAACTTCCCAAGGCATTTTATCGAATTCGCTCCAAGTTGCACCGTCGTCTGTAGATTTTGCAACTGCAGGATAGCGGCGGTTTTCGTTATCCACATAAATGTTATTTACAAGTGCATACGCTGTACCGGCAGCATCTCTGTCGATATATACAGGAGTATTGTACATCGAAGTCTCGGTACCGGCTTTGAATTTATCTACGCCGAATTCCGGAGAAACCTGGTTTAACCATACATCGTGATCGCCGGAGTTATCTGCACATAAAAAGCCGTAACGTCCGTGAGGATTACCTGTGCCGGTTTCTGCAAATAATGCGTCGCCGCCGAGATATGCTGTAGAGCCATCAACTGTACTGACAAAGCCTAACGGAGAGAGGTCAGCCCATTTGTAGCTTGCGAGTGGGCCGGCATAATATTTATGAGTTTTGAACGGATTGCCAGCCTCGTCTGCATTCTTCGGATCATAGAAAGTAAATCCGCCACCTGCGTTTTTCAATTCGCCGTTGTTGTTATAAACCATACCGGTAGCGAACATGTTCAGGTTTTCAGGTTCAGTGTTGCCTGCGATATCGTTAACTACATCAAAGCCGCAGAAAGCGATCATTCCGCCGCCGTCAGCGTCAGTAGATAAACGTTGGCCGATATTTAATAAAGCTGTACCGCGAGTTTTGCCGCCGTCTCTGTACGCCAATACATTTACTTCACTGGTGTCGATTGCTGTAAAGCCTGCATTCCAAGTCCAATCCGGAGCAACCATCAAAACCGAGTTGGTCTGCGGTTCGTAAGTCATTACTCTAAGGTTGTATGTCCAACCTGAAAAATAGAAATTGCTCCAACGGAAAATGTTTAGAGTATCAAAACGGTTGGTAGTGTTCGCAAAAGCAGGAGCTTGCTTTGCAAAGATAGCAGGAGTCTGCTGTTCTGCTCTTAAGAAAGCAGGAGCTTCGAGTTGTCTTGCAACATTAACATCGATTTTTGCCGGCATTTTGTCCATTGGGCGTGCAAACATTGCAGCAGGAACTAATGATGCCAAGAAAAGTGTAGATAATAATTTTTTCATTGTGTGTCTCCACATCTAAAATTTATAAAACTATGATAATTATCAATGATAACCAATCCTTCAAAAAACAAAAATACAAAATAATTTCTAAAAAAAGAAATAATTTTTGAAACTACATGCAATTTATTCCGTATATAATAAGAATTTGCAAATTATGCGAAAAATTACCCGTGCATTTTGCCTCCCGGCAATATTTTTCACATACCATTAGACACATGAGTGTACAAAATGGTTACACACGGAAGTTAAATTTCCATATAAATCGATAAACGGTTGTTGCCGAAAGTAACAGTACGCAAATCCTCAGGCAATACGGCGAGCAATGTGAGTAATTTCTGCCTGCCTTTGGGCGAGAATGCCAGCCGGATTTCCGCTTTTATGCGTATCCCTCCGCTTAAGTTACCGGGCGTTTCCGGTTGAATTACGGCTTTGTAATCGCTGTTACTATATGTTACAATCGCATTTTCCGTCAATTTGTAATCTTCCGATGTGTTGCAATGCAGCACAAGCGGCGAGCGTTCGATTAAAAGAATATTGTCCGGCGGCTCTACGGCGGTGATTTCTTCGGATATTTCGGTAAATTCGCCGTCCGGCTCAAATGCGTTTTTGATGAAAATTCGCGTGCCGGTATCGGCAAGCAGCGAAATCATTGCCGGAAAGACGAGTTTCAGTCCGCTTAATCCGGCGCGTTTTGCCTCTGCGAACGGCATTTTGCGAAAACACTGCGTGCCGGCGTGCAATTTCGGGTCGGCAGTGCGAATGCCGCACACGTCCGAGTAAATTTCGAGTTCCTTTATGCCGAGGACTTTCGCAAAAATCGCCGCACTGAGGTTCGAACTTTCCAGCCCCATGGTAGTGATTTCGCCGTAGAGATCTTTTGCGACGAAGCCCTGCGTTACGACTATGTCTGCCGTTAGAAACATTTTCGGTATGCGCTGCTTGATGTTGTCGGCAGTGTTGTCGAGGATCGGCTTTGCATTTCCGAAATTACTGTCGGTCGCGATGAGTTCGCT
>JAQUZU010000003.1:10741-40189 GCA_028691175.1 Candidatus Kapaibacterium sp.
TTTTTGAATAAATCGACTAAATTTAGTTCCTCCCACGGGAAACCCGGTCTGCCGAAATGCCCGTAATTTGCGGTTTCGCGATAAATCGGGCGACGCAGGTTCAGCCTGTAGATAATTCCGTTCGGAGTGAGGTCTATGTTCTTTTGGACAAACTCGGCGAGGTCTTGCTCTTTTTTGCGGTCATTCGACGCAAGCCGGATATTAATAGAAGTCGGTTCGGCAACGCCGATTGCGTATGAAACCTGGATCGTGCATTCGGAGGAAATTCCCGCCGCGACGATGTTTTTCGCAATATGCCGCACCGCGTATGCAGCCGAGCGGTCGACTTTTGTAGGATCTTTGCCGCTGAAGGCTCCGCCGCCGTGAGGTGCTCTGCCGCCGTATGTGTCTACGATGATTTTGCGACCGGTCAAGCCCGTGTCGCCGTGCGGTCCGCCGATTACGAAGTTTCCGGTCGGATTAACGAATATTTTGGTTTTATCGTCGATCAGATTTTCCGGAATAATCGGGGTGATGACTTCGCGCTTGATGTCTTCGAAAATTTGTCCCTGCTTGATGTTTTCGTCGTGCTGAGTGGAGATTACGATTGTATCAACGCGGAGAATTTTATTGGTTTCGTTGTCGTATTCGATTGTTACTTGCGACTTTGAGTCCGGGCGAAGATACGGAATCACGTCCGGAGAATTTTTGCGCAAATCGGCAAGCCGACGGACTAATTGGTGCGAAAACATTAGCGGAGCAGGCATAAGTTCCGGAGTTTCGTCGCAGGCATAGCCGAACATCATACCTTGATCGCCGGCGCCGCCGACGTTCACGCCCATGGAAATATCCGGCGACTGATGATTGATAACGTTAATTACCGCACAGGAATTGGAATCGAAACGATAGTCCGGCTTGGTATAGCCGATATCCGCAATTACGCCGCGGACGAGTTTTTGCAGGTCGACATAAGTCTGAGTAGTGATTTCGCCGCCGATAACTATCATGCCGGTAGTTGCATAGCATTCGCAGGCAACCCGGCTCAGCGGATCGTCGCGAAGCATCGCATCTAAGACTGCGTCCGAGACTTGGTCGCAAACTTTGTCCGGATGTCCTTCGGAGACAGATTCGGAAGTGAAAAAGTAAGAATTCTTTTGGCTCATGATTTCCTCCGTATATATTAATGTTCAATTTCGCTTGAGTTTCCGACGTTCAGGCAATTGTAATGTCCTTTTACGACGGCGTTGTTTCCGATAATCGAGTTTTGCAGAAGCGAAGTCTCGACAAATGCTTCATCGCTGATGATAGAATTATTTATGATTGAATTATGCACGGTTGCATTTTCTGCGACTGTCGCGAATGGGCCGATAATCGAGTTCGAGATATTAGCGGTTTCGGCAATATAGACCGGCGGAATGATGACTGTCGATTCCGGTTTGCGGCTCGAAGTAGCTTTGCCGAGCAGATATTCGTTTGTAGCGAGAAGGGTTTCCGGCTTTCCGCAATCGTACCAGCCCTCTACCGGGAACGGCTTGAAAATTTCGCCTTTGCGCAGCATGCTGTGCAGTGCATCAGTCAGTTGATATTCGTTGCGTGTGCGGATGTCGTTTGTGATAAGTTCGTCAAGCGATTCTTTCAGCATTTTCGGATTTTTGATGAAATAGATTCCGACTATTGCGCTGTCTGATACAAAAGTTTCCGGCTTTTCGACCAAATTGCAGATATTGCCGTTTGCGTCGGTCTGGACTACGCCGAAGCGGCGCGGGTCTTCGACTTTTTTTATGCCGATTGTGCTGTATTCGGAAGTAATGATGTCGTGCAAATGTACGTCGAAAATCGTGTCGCCGAGGATAATCAGAAGTGGCTCGTTGTCGTCGTAAGTGTCGTTTCCGACCCAGATTGCGTGCCCCAAGCCGAGACTTTCTTTTTGCGGGACAAAGTCGACGTCCATGTCGCTGTATTTTGTATTGACATATTCCTGAATTAATTTTCCCATGTAGCCGGTGATAATCGAGGCTTTGCTGATACCTTGCCGGCGAAGTTCGTCGAGGATATGCCCGAGAATCGGTTTCCCGGCGACGTTCAATAAAACTTTCGGCAATGTATAGGTATGTGGGCGAAGTCTTGTGCCGACTCCGGCGACCGGAATTACAGCTCTCATCTATTTTCTCAATTTAGTTCTTAAATTTTTGACGTAAATAATTACGTTAAAATAGAGACGCTCTGCAAAAAATAATATTGTTTTACGCGATTATATCGATAAAATCTGCATAATTTTGCCTTTATAGCGTGTCAGGATAGTCTCTATAGTGAGTAAAATCAATGCCGCAATAAGGAAATATTGGTATTTGCTCTGATATTGGGAGAATTTTTTGCTTTCGAACTGCGATTTTTCCATTTTGTCGATCTGCGAAATGAATTGCTCGAGATCCGGTTCCGTCTGATATGAGCGGACGAACATTCCGCCGCCGGCTTTCGCGATATTGCCGAGGGCGTCGGCGTTTAGCTTGGAGATGACTGTTTTGCCGGCATCGTCTTTCATGTAAGTAGAGATTTCGCCGTTGCGATAAACCGGAATCGGCGCGCCGTCCGGCGAACCCATACCGATTGTATAGACTACGAAGCCGTTTTCGGCGGCATTTTCGGCACTTTCGACTGCGTCGTCTTCGTGGTTTTCGCCGTCGGAAATTATAAGCAGGGCTTTCTTCTGCTTTTGGTCGGTTTTGAATTTATTGACTGCGATATCGATTGCTGCGCCGAGTGCGGTACCCTGTTCGCTGATGAATTCCGGATCGATTGTAGAGAGAAACATTTTCGCCGCACCGTAGTCCGAAGTGAGCGGAAAGAGCACGTTTGCCCGCCCGGCAAAGATAATCAGCCCGACGCGGTCGCTCTCAAGTTTGTCCAATAGTTTGCTGATGGAATGTTTCGCGAGTTCGAGGCGGCTCGGCTTTACGTCTTCTGCGAGCATGGAGTATGAAATATCGAGCGCGACGACAATATCGATGCCCTCGCGTTTTGCGTCTTTGAGTTTGGTTCCGGCGCGCGGATTTGCATAAGTAATCACAAGCAGGGCAAGGCACACCGCGAAAAGCAGGAATTTTACCCACGCTTTTATGCCGGAATAGCGAAAAAGAAGTTTCCGGAGGTTCTCGCGATTTGCGATTTTCGAGAGCTTTTGCCGGCGAATAAATCGCGACAAAATAAACAGCACCGCCACCGCGGGCACGCTCCACAGCCAAATTAAATTTTCTGCAAACTCAAATTCAGGCATCTCGACCTCTGAAATTCATAATTTTCAAAATGCGTTATAAACGATTTATTTATTCACCATAATTTCAATAATTGCCTTATCGGTAGCGAGCATTGCGTTCGAGGCTAAATTGCCGATATTTGCGATTGTCTGCTCTACGCACTCGGCGATAATTCCGTCGGTAGCGGAAGCGCAAATATTGTCGATTGCGAAGTATGCGGACTGCACTGCCGCGGAGGTTCCGGAGGCAACTTTCAGGGCGCAACCCGGCTTCGCGCCGTCGCAGATCATTCCGGTCAGCGTGGCGGTCATGTTTTTGATTGCATAAGCAATTTGCTCGCAATTTCCGCCGAGCAGGTAAGTTATGCCGCACGCGGCGCCGGTCGAGGCAACTACGCAGCCGCATGCGCCGGAGAGTTTCCCGAAGTTCTGCTTGATGAGTACCGAGATTAAACTGCCGAGCATGAGTGCGCGAATATATTTTTCGTCGCTGACTTTTAGGACTTCTGCCGCCGCGACTATCGGCATGGTAACGGTGATTCCTTGGTTTCCGCTGCCGGAATTGCTCATTGCCGGGAGCATTGCGCCCGCCATTCTTGCGTCGCTTGCCGCAGCAGTGCGAGCCATCGCGGAGAGGAGGAGTTTATCTGCACAGTCGCTTTTGCCGATTCGCTTTGCGATGCTTTCGCCGACCCCGAGCCCGAGTGGGGATTTGCTTTCGAGGCCGAATTGCGAGAGGCGGTCATTCATGTTGGCGGCTTCGCGGATAAATTCGATTTCGTCTAACGGTGCTGTAGTCGCAAATTCGTAAATTTCTGCGACGGATAATTTTTTGTGCTGCTTGGAGTCTGCGCCGGTGGTGCAGGGCTCCTTCTTATATATAAGGTTGTCATCTAAGGAAATTTCGATGATATTTGTATGTGCATCGGCAAGGCGCGCAACTGCGACATGACTTGCCGAAGTGATTTTCGCTTCTACATAGAGCATCGGCGAATCGTTTTTCGGCTTGAGATCGATGTTCTTTCCTGCGGCGAATGCTTTTGCCTTTTCGGCTATTTCCGGCGTAACATTGTGCAGAACTTCGAGTTTGTCGTTTTTATCGCCGGTAAAGCATGCCAGTGCGGCGGCAATTTCCAGACCGATCATTCCCGTGCCGGGAACTCCGACGCCCATACCGTTTTTGAAGATGTTCGGGCTTACTTCGACTTCCGCCCGAACTGGAGATTCGCCCGCCGGCAGTGCTTGCCGCGCCGCGGCGACCGTCAGTGCAACGGCTATCGGTTCCGTACAGCCCAATGCTGGCACAACTTCCTGATTTACCAAATCAATAATTTCGCTTCTTCTTGTCTTATCCATATTTGTATTCCGTTATATAAATTACAGCAATCAAATTTACAAAAAAATTGCGTAAAATAAGCAAAAAATTACGTGAAATGACGAGCTGCATTTCGTGACGGACGATTTATGTCCGTATTCCAAAAAGTAGCCTGAAAAAAGTTTCAAAAAATAAAGTTTTTTTTCCAAATTATTCCACTAAACGCAAATTTTAATCGTTTATAAACCTTTAGTAGGTACAATTTAGAAAATACTTACCGAAAAATGCGCGCGGACTTTGCGTGCAATGGTTTAAACGCAAAAACAACAGCATATATATTAATTTTTTAATTTATAATGGAGATTTTTACATGAAGAAGATTTTTACTACTTTCTGCCTTATGGTAGCCCTTGCTTTTGGTACAGCAAATGCAGCGACGACTTATTACGCAGATAATTTCTCTCAAGGATTAGACCAATACACCTTGATTGATGGCGACGGACTTGCTGGATCAAGCATTTATTCACAGATTTTCGGCTCGGCAATAGGTGCTCAGAGCTGGTTCCCGGTACAGTTTAGCAGTAGTCAGATTTGTGCTGTAGCACTCAGCAATTTTGAACCTGCAGGAACTGCAGACGACTGGATGATTTCTCCGGAAATCGCAATCGGCGAAAATGTTACTCTCGAATGGTATGCTTTAAGCTTCTCGCAATATCTTGGAGCTGAAGGTACTTACGGCTATGACGGATATGAAATCCTCGTTTCCGATAATGGCGGTACAACCAAAGCAGACTTCACTACCGTAGTCTTTTCTACTACTGCTGAATATGGCGAAATCCCTCATCAAGTTAAATTGGACGATTTCGGATTTGCAAACAAGACAGTCAGATTTGCAATCCACTCTAATTCTACCCAGAAATTAGGTCTCGTTTTCACTTATGTTCAAATGTACACTCCGGACGAGTATGATTTGCAACTTGCTTCTACAACCACTCCGGCAAACGTTGAATTAGGTTCACAACAAATGTTGGGCGCAACTGTTTATAACTACAGCGGTGCTGCAGTTTCTTCTTTCGACCTGACTATTCAGGAAGATGGCGGCGACCCAATCGTAACTACATTCTCTGATTTGACTTGGGCTTACGGCGAAGGTTTGAATTTGACTTCTGCAGATCCTTGGCTTGCTAATGTTCTCGGCAGCAGAAACCTTACTTTCACTGTTGGCAACATTAACGGCGTAAACGCTACAGACGCAACTCCGGAAAATAACACATTGATTGCTTCTACTTTCGTATATGATAACACAAACAGCACTACTCTGACTCCGCTTTATGAGCAATTCACTTCTTCTACTTGCGGTCCTTGCTATTCGATCGGCGAAACTTACGGTATGACTGCTCTTACCGATAGAAACGTTGAAGAAAAAGGCCTCGTTTTGGTTAAATATCAAATGAAATGGCCGGTCCCCGGCGATCCGTATTTTAACAACGACGGCGGCATGAGACAAAATTTCTATGAAGTAACCGGCGTTCCGGCTGCTTATGGAAACGGTAGCGAATATGAATTTACAAATGAGAACCTTTCTCAAACCGGTTTAGACAAACTCTATGATGCACGCGGTTTCTATACAATTTCTAATGCATCTTATACAGTAGATGAAGAAGCAAAAACTGTAAACGTAAAAGCTACAATCGCTCCGGTTGCCGATTTTACCGGCAATGACGTAAAAGTACATGTTGCCTTATTCGAATTCAAAACTACAGGAAATGTAGGTTCAAACGGCGAAACAGAATTCCACCACGTTATGCATAAAATGCTCCCGAACGGCAATGGTACTGCCGTAACTGCTTTGGCTGCAGGCAGCGAACAAATTATCGAATTAACCGGCGACATGAGCGCTACACACGTAGAAGAAATGTCCGACCTCGGCGTTGCAATCTTCGTACAAAATTCAACCACTCACCAGGTTTACCAAGCAGCTTATGCTGTTAAAGGTAACAGCGGCGTAAAAGAATTGTCTGACGGCAACGGAATTATCGGCTTATATCCGAACCCTGCAAACAACAATACTAACCTGAAATATGCTGTAAATACTCCGGGCGAAGTAGCAATCGAACTTTTCGACGCTGCTGGAAACAACGTTTATAACGCTAATCTCGGCAACCTGACTACAGGTTATTACACTTATAACTTCAATAATCTTGCAGAATTATCCAACGGTCAATATTTCGTTCGCCTGCACATCGCCGGCAACACTTATAATGACGTTTTGAATATTGTAAGATAATTGTAGAGAATTATTTTGGTGGCGAATTTTCGCTACTATAAGGGAAGGCGGATATTTGTCCGCTTTCCTTTTTTTATGCACGCTTTGCTTTTGATTTTCTCGAATTTATTGCGTAGTTTTGTGAAAACACACGGGAAAGTTCCGATAAATCCCGATAAATAATTTAAATACATAGATTTATGAAAAAGTTACTTACTGCTTTCTGTTTTATGGCGATGCTGATTTACGGCACGGCAAATGCCGCGACGACTTATTTTGCAGATGACTTTTCGGACGGATTAGACCAATATATTTTAATCGACGGCGACGGACTCACGGCGTCGAGAGATTATGACAGAAAATTCGGCGTGTTAGGCACTCGGAGCTGGTTTGCGGTAGATTACAACGGCGACATGCTTGCCGCGGCAATCAGCAATTTTGAGCCCGCGGGAACTGCGGACGACTGGATGATTTCTCCGGAAATTCAGCTCGGCGAAAATGTTACTTTTGAATGGTTCGCCGCGATTTTGTTCTGGGGACGTGGCACGGGAACCTATGCAAGTGACGGATACGAAATCTACGTTTCCGATAATGGCGGCACAAGCAAAGAAGACTTCACGACCGTGGTATATTCGACCGATTCCGAGGACGGCTCTGAGCTGCGTTCTGTTAATTTGGACGATTTCGGATTTGCGAACAAGAAAGTCCGATTTGCAATTCACTCGAATTCCACTCAGGGATTCGGCATAGTATTCGATTATGTGCAGATTTTCACGCGGGACAAGTTTGACCTGAAAGTTTCCGGTACAAACTTGCCGGTCAGCGTTGAGACAGGCTCGGAAGTGAATTTGGAGACGAACGTTTTCAGCTACAGCGACTCCGCGGTTACTTCATTCGACATGACTATTCAGGAGGAGGGCGGCGAGCCGATGGTAAAACGCTTCAACGTTTCGAAATGGACTTACAGCTATTTTATTCGCACGACTTCAAATGAACCTTGGCGCGCTACTACTCTCGGCAACAGAAAAATTACCTTTACCGCCGGCAACATCAATGGTGAAGACGCCACGGACGGAGTCCCGGAGGACAACACTCAAACGGTTACAACTTTCGTATATGACCGCAACACCGGCATAACGCGAAATTCGCTCTGCGAGTCTTTTACTTCATCGGCCTCTACGAGTTGCTATTACTATGGAGAAAAGGGTGGGCTGAATGCACTTTTTGATAGAAATGTCGACGAAAAAGGGCTTGTCTGGCTTAGATATCCGATGAAATGGGCTGATGATAACGACGGCGACGGCGATCCGTATTTCAACGCGGACGGCGAAATGAGACAAAAATATTATAATGTGGGAAGCGTTCCGGCTGTTTTCGCAGATGGCGATGTCTATAAATTGACTGTCGATAACCTCTCGCAAGTCGGAGTAGATTCTCTCTTTGCGGTGCCGGGATTTTATTCTGTTTCGGATGCGACCTATTCGATTGACGAAAACGCAAAAACCGTAAGCGTAAAGGCGAAAATAGCTCCCGCAGTTGATTACGTCGGAGACGACGTAAAAGTATATGTTGCAGTATTTGAATTTAAAACTACCGGAAACGCAGGCTCGAACGGCGAAACCGAATTTCACCACGTTGTGCAGAAAATGCTCCCGGACGGCAACGGCACGACTGTAACTGCTTTGACTTTGGGCAGCGAGCAGACAATCGAATTTACCGGCGATATGAGTGCTGCAAACGTGGAAGAAATGTCCGACCTCGGCGTTGCAATCTTCGTACAAGACAATACTACTCACCGGGTTTATCAGGCTGCGTATGCCGTAAAGAGCGGAGTTAGCAGCGTAAAAGAATTGTTTGACGGCAGCGGAATTATCGGCTTATATCCGAACCCGGCAAACAACAATACTAACCTGAAATATGCCGTAAATACTCCGGGCGAAGCAGCAATCGAACTCTTCGACGCCGCCGGAAACAATGTTTATTACGTAAATCTCGGCAATCTGAATATAGGTTATTACACTTATAACTTCAATAATCTTGCAGAATTATCCGCCGGGCAATATTTCGTACGCCTGCACATCGCCGGAAACACTTATAGTGACGTTTTGAATATAGTAAGATAATCGGGGATTTGCTTTTGATATTCTCGAAGTTATTGTGTATTTTTGTACTTTATAATTTATAGTTGTATTTTTTTATAAATGGAGATGGATATGGGTTCCGAAATAGTAGAAGTATATGGTCGCGAGATATTGGATTCACGCGGCAATCCGACTGTAGAAGTTGAAGTTGTTCTCGAAGATGGTTCAGTAGGCGTTGCAGCCGTTCCAAGCGGTGCATCTACCGGCGAACATGAAGCATGCGAATTACGCGATGGCGAAAACGAACGCTACATGGGCAAAGGTGTTCAGCAGGCAGTTGATCACGTAAACGAAGAAATTAACGATGCTCTCGAGGGACTCGACGCTACCGAGCAAATTCAAATCGATAAAGTTCTCTGCGAACTCGATGGCACGAAAAACAAAACCAAATTAGGCGCAAACGCTATTCTTGGCGCTTCGCTCGCAGTAGCAAAAGCCGGTGCCGAGTTCTATCAGATGCCGCTTTACAAATATATCGGTGGTGTAATGGCTTCGACTTTGCCGGTGCCGATGATGAATATTTTGAACGGTGGCAAGCACGCAGATAATACTGTAGATATTCAAGAATTTATGATTATTCCTGCCGGTGCTCCGACTTTCAAAGAAGCAGTACGCATGGGTGCGGAAATTTTCCACAACCTTCGCAAAGTACTAAAAGCAAAAGGTTATAACACTTCAGTCGGCGATGAAGGCGGCTTCGCTCCGTCACTCAAATCGAACGAAGAAGCATTCGACGTTATCATGCAGGCAATCGAAAAAGCCGGCTACAAACCGGGCGACGACGTCCTCATGGGTATCGACGTTGCATCGAGCGAAATGTTAGAAGACGGCAAATACAAAATGTTTAAATCTACCGGCGAACTCCGCACTAGCGAAGAAATGATCGACTGGTACGTACAATTGACCAAGAAGTATCCGATTATCTCGATCGAAGACGGCTTGGGCGAAAACGACTGGGACGGCTGGAAAAAACTTACCGACAAACTCGGCAAGAAAGTTCAACTCGTCGGCGACGACTTGTTCGTAACTAATCCGGAATATTTGGCAAAAGGCATTAAAGCAGGTACTGCAAACTCTATCCTCGTAAAAGTTAACCAGATCGGTACTTTGACCGAAACTTTGCGCGCTGTAGATTTGGCTCACCGCCACAACTACTCTGCTGTAATTTCTCACCGCTCCGGCGAAACTGAAGACGTTACAATCGCAGACATCGCAGTTGCAACCAATGCAGGCCAGATCAAAACCGGCTCGCTCTGCCGTACTGACCGTGTTGCGAAATATAATCAGCTTATCCGCATCGAAGAAGAACTCTACGAAGATGCAGTTTATCCGGGTAAAGACGCTTTCGCAAAATTCTTATAAGTCATTGACTTCAAAGTAAAAAAGAAGCCGCCTCGACTTTCGTCGGGGCGGCTTTGTTGAAATCAAATATGAATATTAAAAAAGATTTCTATTTCTTAACCAGCATTTCGACTAAATTTGCTGTGTCTATATTATCCGCTTCGGCGGAGAAATTTGCTACAATTCTGTGGCGCAATACCGGCAGTGCAACTGCACGAATATCTTCGATTTCCGGAGTATAACGTCCGGAAACTGCGGCGCGAGCTTTCGCTCCGAGAATTAAATATTGCGAAGCACGCGGTCCGGCACCATAATTAATGTATTCCTTTACGAAGTCTTTGTCACTTGCCGCCGGGCGGGTCGAGCGCACAAGATTTACGGCATATTCGACTACGTTGTCCGCGATTGGTACGCGACGAATCAAATCCTGAAACTCGATTATTTCCTCGGCGTTTAGAATTTTGTCGATGCTCGGCAGATAATTCGCAGTCGTGGATTTTACGATTTGCAGTTCTTCCGCAGCGGTCGGATAATCAAGCCAAATATTAAACATAAAGCGGTCGAGCTGCGCCTCCGGCAACGGATAAGTTCCCTCTTGCTCAATCGGGTTTTGCGTAGCCAACACGAAAAACGGCGGCTCGAGATTATATGTATTGCCGGCTGCGGTTACGCAATGCTCTTCCATCGCTTCGAGGAGAGCGGACTGGGTTTTCGGCGGAGTACGGTTAATTTCATCTGCAAGAATCACGTTCGCAAAAATCGGTCCGCTGATGAATTTAAAGTGCTTTTCGCCGGTGGAAACGTTCGATTCGATAACTTCGCTACCGGTGATGTCGCCCGGCATTAAATCCGGAGTGAATTGAATACGGTTGTACGAAAGATTGACCGTTCGCGCTAAAGTCTTAATCAGTAAGGTTTTAGCTAATCCCGGCACACCGATAAGAAGACAATGCCCGCGGGCAAACAGGCACATAAGGAGTTCGTCTATGATTTTGTCCTGCCCTACAATTATTTTCGCCAGTTCGTGCTTGATGTCGAGGATCTTCTCGCTCAGTACTTTAACGGCGTCTTTATCGTTTATGTTTTTTATGCTCATCGTTGTAGTTATTGTCATATATAGCAAAACTTAAAGACGGGCTGTCGCCGAAATTGTTGCATTGGATGCAAAAAAAAACGAAAAAATTTATATAATATTTGAAAGCAATATTTTGTCGGCTTGGTCGTCTTTGGTTCAAATAAAAGGTGTAAGCTAAATAAGCGAGGCGCAAAATGAAAATTTCTAAAATACATTGCTCTAATCTGAAGAGCTTCGATAAGGTCGATATCGAGATGTCCGGCTTTAATGTCTTTGTAGGCTTGAACGGTTCCGGCAAATCGAATTTTATTCTGTTGCTGAAAATTGCGAGAGACATTCTAGGCGGCTCGCTTGCACAGGCAGTTTCGAATCTCGGCGGAGTCGAAAGATTGCGGAATTTTCATCTGCCGGGCGAAAACAAAATTGTCGAATACGGTTTTGCGCTGGACTTATCCGGCGGCGAAGTCGAATTCCGGCGTGCAGAGCATGAAGTGCGAATTACGAAAATCGACGAAAATTTTGCTTTCCGCGAATGCGACGGCAGCTTTGAACTTGAGGGCGAAACCCTGACTTTTGATTTTACGATTGACGGGCGTGCTCTGGCATTGACTGCGGTTCGCGATGCAGACGAGTATAAGTATTCGTTTGGAAATCCCGGCGACGAGAAATTTTTCCGCGAGGTTTTCGCCGAATTTGCCGATTTTACAGACGCGAAATATCGCAAGTCCGATATCCTCCTGCACGCATTTTGCGAGAAACTTCTGCAGTTCAGCCTGCGGAAATCCGCTGTAGCGCAGATTTCGGTCTATGAGTTCGAACAGGAATTGCTCTCCGACTTCAAAGAGTTCCACTCGATGCAGGAAGACGACAGTTCGCACGTGATTTTCTTCCACATGCTTTACCGCGTTTTGAACGACGAAGCGCGCCGCAACGAGTTCTATAATTTGCTGCATTACGTCCTCCCGGACATCGAGGACGTGAAATTCGAAGGGACGAGCGACGATATGAAATTTACCGTGAAAGAACGCTTCAGCCCGCGATATATCGACGCAACTTTACTCTCGGACGGCACTATCTTCTTGATAGTTATGATACTTGCACTATATTTTGACAATAAGAAAATTACGATTTTCGACGAGCCGGAGCGCCGGATTCATCCGCATCTGCTCTCGAAAGTAATCGACATGATGAAAGACGCCGCAGACCGGAAGCAGATAATTCTTTCTACTCATAATGCGGAAATCGTAAAATATTCCGGTCCGAAAAATATTATTCTCATTCATCGAAACAGCCGCGGAAATTCGTGCCTTACGAAGCCGGGCGAAAATGCCGAAATTAATACGTTCCTCGCAAACGATATCGGGCTGGACGAATTATTTGTGCAAAACATGCTGAAATAAATTTTGCGGAAAAATACACAAAAAAGCGTGTTTTTCCGTTATTAAAGATATATTATAAATATAGATAGAAAAAAAATGGAATTTACAGCCGAAGAACTGGCAGAAGTTGAAAAAATTAAAGCGAAATATCCGAACTCGGACGCCGCAATCATGCCCCTGCTCTGGAAAGCACAGAAAAAATGGGGCTGGATTTCGGACGATGTAATTCGCTATCTCGCATATTTATTGCAGATGCCGATCGCACGAATCGAAGGCATTGCAAGCTTTTATACGATGTATTTCAAAAAACAGCCCGGACGCCATCACATTCAGGTTTGCACAAACGTCTCCTGCATGCTGCATGGCGGCGAGGAAATGCTCGCAAAATTTTCCGACAAACTCGGCATAAAGTCGGGCGAAACAACTGCGGACGGTGCGTTCTCGCTTGAAGAAGTCGAATGCATGGGCGCGTGCGGATATGCTCCGATGATTGCTGTTGATGAAGAATATATCGAAAATCTCGACATAAATAAAATTGACGAAATTATCGAAAAATATCGCTCATAAATTATGCGCTTCGCGAACATAAAAAGGCTGCTTATTCGACCGGAACAAGTTATTGCGCTGGTGGCTTTTTTGTTGTTCGTTGCCGGATATTTTACAAATTCAATTCCCGCCGAGTGGCTCGCATTGAAGCCGGAGCGCGTTCTGCAAAATTTCGAACTCTGGCGCTTGGTTACTTATCCGCTTGTCGCGAGCGATGCCTGCGGGCTGTTGCTCTTCTGCTATGCGGTATTTGTGCTTGTTCCGCGGATCGAGGCGATGTTCAACATGTATCGGTTTTCTATTTTGATGCCGATGATTTTGCTTTTGCAGGGCATTGTCTATACTTTCGTTTTCGGCATGGGTGGGCACGTGCTTTGCGGCACGGACGCCGTAACAATTTGCGCGATGCTGCTGCCGATGCTGGTTTATCCGCGGCGTCGCAGTTATTATTTGATTGCTACGCTGAAGATGCAGGTGCATGTTTCGCTGATGTTTCTCGTGCTGTGGGCGTGCATAATTTTCTATCGCACGAACCTGTATATGTCGGAAAATATCGTCATCAATGCGACTGTCGTGCTGATTTTCGGCGGAGTCTCTGCGCTAATAATTTTGAACCGCATTAACGCGGAAATCGAACTTAGCCGAGCCGAGCGACTTCGCAATTCAATGCTCCTACGCGTAGAAAAACCGTTCATCGGGGAAAGTGGGCTAAGCCCGGCGGACTGTGCGAACATCAAGAAAAGCGAGCAGTTTGTGCGGCAATTGAAGAAAAATCTCGAAGCGGAAACGAACCACGACAACTATGTCGAAACGCTTTCGAACGAAGCAAACCTGAATAAAGTCCTCGATAAAATTAACGACTATGGCAAAGAATCGCTGACGGACGACGAAAAGCGCTTTCTCTACGACTATTCAAAAAACATGAAATAAAATGCTGATATCGCAAACTGCGGCGAAGATAATCGCCGACGAAGCACGCAAAGATTCCCGTCGAATCGTCTTTACAAACGGATGCTTCGATATTATCCACGCCGGGCATGTAAAATATCTTGCTGAAGCAAAAAAACTTGGCGACGTTCTTTTCCTCGGATTGAATTCGGATCAATCCGTCCGGCGTCTGAAGGGCGACTCGCGCCCGATAAATTCGGAGACAGACCGCGCGAGCGTACTTTCCGCACTCCGTTTTATCGATTATGTTGTGGTTTTCGGCGAAGACACGCCGGAAAATATTATCCGGACGATTCGCCCGGACGTTCTCGTCAAAGGTGGCGACTATAAAATCGAAAATATCGTCGGCGCCGATTTCGTAAAATCCGAGGGTGGAGAGGTGGTAACCATCGACTTTGTCGACGGAAAATCTACTACAAAAATTATAGAAAAAATGAAGTCCTCAAAGTAGGCAGGGCATGCACATATACACTAAAATATTGATTTTTATCGTACTTGGCTCGATAGCCGCCGGCTGCGAACTTATTGACATAAGCAAGCACAGCGTCCGCACGCACATTGACCTGACGCAGGACACGCCGGAAGGCGTCGTATGCTTGTTCCTTGCCGAACTCGACAGCAGCAACTACAAAGGTGCCAGCGTGCTTTTGTTGCCGGAAGACGGCAGTGTCCCGCGTGCAACGCAGCGCGTAGCGAACTATCCGGAAATGCAGCGCCTCGGGCGTTTGATCCGCAAATCGCCGGTTACGATGGTTTCATTAGATACAATTGCCGAAAATAAATTCCGGGTTTGGGTCGAAATCGACAGTTTTAAAAATTATAGTTTCATGACTGAACGGGTCAATAAACTCTGGTTCATCACGCATTACGACTATACTGGCAAATAGATGAAAGATTACTACAAAGTTCTGAAAATTCCACGTACCGCTTCGGCGGCGGAGATTCGGCGTGCTTTTATCGATTTGATGCGGATTTATCATCCGGATATCGCGGGCGACTCTCCCGAAGTCAAGCGTAAAATCGACGAGATAATAGAGGCGTACTCCGTTCTGGGAAATCTCGATAGCCGGCTGAAATATTCCGTCCAGCTGAACCGCTCGATAAAAGTGCCGAAACTCATGGATGCCGAAATAAAATTCAATACCGCAAATCAGAAAAAAGCAAAATGAAAAAAAACGTCCTCGCGGCAATTCTTGCCGTTGCATGTGCTGCTCCGATGCATGCTCAAGACCGTATCGGCAATATCATTCTCTCGAAAAAAAACGTATTCGATACTACAAAGTATCAATGGGAATTTGTCGAAAAAATCGCTAACTCCCTTCATGTAGTAACTAAAGATTATGTTATAGAAGATGAACTGCTGTTTAAATTCGAGGACGAATACAACGACGACCTTCTCTACGAAACAGAGCGCAACCTCCGCTCGCTCGGAATTTTCTCGAATGTAAAAGTCGAAATCGACTCCGCCGGAAACGATTTCTACGACGTATATGTCTCGACGCAGGATAACTGGACGACAAATCCGAGCCTGCTTATAGGTACCGGCGGCAGCGAAAGCTGCATCGGCGGGCGACTCGAGGAGCGAAATCTCGCCGGCACAAATACCACACTGATGGTCGAAGGACTATATCGCACCGAAAACAATATTCACTGGCAGGGACGCGCGGCGTTCCGCAATCGCAGGATTTTCCGGCTGCCGGTCGGGCTGTCCGGCGAACTTTACGCGAACCGTTTTCGAACCGAGCAGAACGCGAATATCTACAACAACTTCGATTCGCAGAGTGATAAGTACGCTTTTTCGTTGCGCGCAGAAAATAAATTCGGCGATGAATTTATGTATAATCACGGCGAAGGTCGCGAAGTAGAAGATCTTCGCGCATATTCGAGCGAGCAGACTGTCTCGATGATGTTTGCCCGCGGCTGGAAATATGTCGATCGTGTCTATGTCTCGACTTTGCTGGAATATCACCGCGTCGATCGCGAATTCGACCGCTTCAAGCGTGCCTTCGACAATATGGGACGCTTCTTGATTGCATTTTCGTCGTCTGCGGAGGACTTTGTTCCGATGACAAAAATCGACGGCTATTCGGTGGAGGATGTGCCTGTCGGAGGCTGGGGAAACGCGGTTCTCGGCAGGATTTTCCCGATTGGCGATCGTGGCGAACACCCGATGTATTACGTTGCGGCACAGATTGAGCGCTCGTATCTCTCGGATAATCAAAAATTTTATCTCTTCGGGCAGGTCTCTGCATCGACTGCATTTTTGAGTGGCGACGGCAGAAACACGTACGAGGAATTTCTCGGGCTGGGATTTTATAAAATTTCGCCTCAATTCACCCTCGCGGGGCGAATCCGGCAGCAGAACGTATGGAACTGGAGCGACGATTACAGACAACTCCTGCTCGACAACGAACACGGCGTCCGCGGATATCGTCTGAACGAACTTCGCGGCGATAACCGGATTTACGCAAATGTCGAGCTGCGTTTCTTTCCGGAGAACGTGAATTTATGGTTCTTCAAGTTCGGAATGAACGCATTCTGGGATTGTGGGTCGGTCTGGAGCCGAAATACGCAACTCGCGCAGACCGAGTGGCGCAATTCTGCCGGTGTCGGCTTACGTTTCTATAACGATAAAGGCGGCGAGAGTGCCGGCGTGTTCCGATTCGATTTCGCATATAATTTCGATGAAGGCAAACTCGGCGAGGTGATTTTCTCGACTAATCAGTTCTTTACCGCGTTCGGCATTCACGCTTTCGAGGCTCCGCGAATCTACGGCACCGAGAACGATCTGGACTAAGAGCAGGCACACACATTCGTGGTTTTTTCAATCTCATTAGAAATTTCTGCGTATTTACGCAAAAATTTCGAGTAGAGTGGTTTTGTTCGAAAAAATTTCGTACCTTTGCAGTCGAAATAAATGCGTATTTACGCAAAAATTTCTAATTAGCAGAGGCAAACCATGAAGATAAACCGAGATATCTATCTGCAAAAATTAGTCAACAGACGACACAACGGAATGATAAAAGTCATTACGGGAATGCGGCGTTGCGGCAAATCCTACTTGTTGTTCACCCTTTTTGCCGACTTTCTAAGAAATGAGAATGTGCCGGACGACCACATAATAAAGATTAATCTGGAAGATCGTCGCAACAAGGCTTTGCGCGAGCCGGATGCACTACTCGAATATATAGATTCCAATATCAAGGACGAAAATATGCACTATATTCTTTTGGACGAAGTGCAGATGGTGGAGGAATTTGAAGATGTGCTAAACAGCTATCTGAATGTGAAAAATGCAGATGTGTATGTAACGGGGAGCAATGCCAAATTCCTTTCTAAAGATGTGATAACCGAGTTCCGGGGACGTGGCGATGAAGTACGGGTTCATCCATTGAATTTCAAAGAATTTGCTTCAACAATGCCGCTTGGAAGTGATCGCTATAAACTTTTAGATGAGTTTATGACGTTCGGCGGATTACCGCAAACTGCGACTATGAACACCGCCGAACAAAAGAAAGAGTATTTGAATGCCTTATTTACTCACACATATCTAAAAGACATTAAAGATAGATATGGGATAAAGAATGATGGTGATTTAGAGGAACTAATTGATGTAATAGCCTCTTCTATCGGTGGACTTACTAATCCGCTGAAACTCCAAAACACATTTAGCACGGTAAAAAAGAGTTCCTTATCAAATAATACTATAAAATTGTATTTAGAGTATTTGCAAGATGCCTTTTTGATCGAGAAATCAATTAGATATGACATAAAAGGACGAAAGTATATTTCCACACCATATAAATACTATTTCGAAGATTTGGGATTGCGTAATGCGCGACTGAATTTCCGACAAGGCGAACAAACTCATCTTATGGAAAATCTCATATACAACGAGTTGCGATTTCGCGGACTTTCTGTTGATGTCGGGCAGGTGATTTTGAATACCAAAAATGAAAAAGACATCAGTCAGCGCCGGCAATTAGAAGTCGACTTCGTATGTAACCAAGGATTTAAGCGATACTATATTCAGTCGGCATTGGCACTGCCTACGCAGGAAAAAATAGATCAGGAATATAAGTCTCTGCTTCAGATAAAAGACAGCTTTCCAAAAATTGTTATTGTCGGCGGAATGCAACCGACGTATCAGGACGACACCGGCTTATTGGTGCTTAATATTTTCGATTTTCTAATGGACGAAAATAGTTTGATCGGGTAAGGGCGGGCTTGACCCGCAATTCCCCGAGTGGGCGTAAAAAAAAAGGGGACGAAATTTCGCCCCCTTTTTTGTATAGATTAAATCTTACTTTACTTTTGTGATTGTCATTTCGACTTTTTCGAGTGGGTTATCGCGAGGATCGCGCGGGAGAGCAACGATTTTATCTGCGACATCCATACCTTCGACTACTTCGCCATAGATTGAATATTGACCATCAAGGAAGAACGCATCAGCTACGCAAATAAAGAATTGCGACGCTGCACTGTTCGGGTCTTGCGAGCGTGCCGCGCTGATAATTCCGCGTTTGTGCTTCAGAGTTTTGCTGAATTCGGCCGGAACGCGGGTTTGAGCCGGATCGCCGTAGCCCCAAGTTTCTTTCGGCTTGTTGATTGAGTTCGGGTCGCCGCCCTGAATCATAAAGCCCGGAATAACTCTGTGGAAAGCAGTTCCGTTAAATGCGCCGGCAGTAACGAGACTGTCGAAGTTTGCGGTATGCTTTGGTGCTTCGTTAGCGTATAGTTCAATAAGGATTTTACCCAGTTCTTTTCCGGTCTGGGTAACTGTAATTTCATATCTCGGGTTTGGCATTTTTGCTTTTCCTTCGTCTGCTTGTGAAAATGAATTATTTACTGCGAAAATTGCGAACATTGCCGTAAATAAAAACATGAATTTTTTCATATATTATCCTTTATGTTATTTGTTTACTATCACATTCATTGATTCGCGTTTGCCGTTTTGAATCAGCACGACAGTATACGAACCTGAAGACAAAGACGACGTATCGAGCAAAATATTATTTGTCGCCGCGTCGATTTTCTGTGCCGAGACACGGTTGCCGCTCTTGTCGTAGATTTCGATTGTTTCGCCGCCGCGGAAGCCGTCCTGCAAAGTGAGAATCGAACTGCCGCTCGTCGGGTTCGGATAGATCGAGAATGTCTTCTGCGCATCTTCGTCGCGAACTCCGCCTTCGCCCGGATCATTTCCGTTGCCGCTTGCAGTGATGGTTATCGGAGAGTCTTCGCCGGTATTTTCGAGGGAAATTGTTGCACGTTTGCTGCCGGCAGACTTCGGCGCGAACTCAACTGTCAGTGGCAGAGTTTCGCCTTTTGCGATTGCGATCGGCAGTGAATTTGTAATCGTGAAAGTGCCCTCTTCGGTTTCGTCAAGCGAAGAAAAAGTAATTGCGGTGATTTCGAGCTCCTGCGTGCCGAGATTTTTAACTTCAAAAGTCTTCTGTTCGCTTGTGTTAATATCGACAGTAGCGAAGCGCAAAGCAGTCGTATCGACAATTGCCAGCGTCGATGGTGGTTCGTCGGCATTGCCGGTCATCGGAATATTGATAGTGGTGGTGGTCTGGTCGTTCAGACTGTGATATGCAATTCGCAGAGTGGCGGATTTTGTACCGGCACTTTCCGGAAGAAATCTCATTCGCATAGTGTATGATTCGCTTGCTGCGAGGCTCGTTTTAGGTGCTGTGACGAAATTGAATTCGTCCGTTACCGTGCCGTCTCCCGGAACGATTGAGATGTCCATGGTTGCGACTGCATTTCCGGAATTAGTGATTTTTAGGGTCTTGACTTTCGAGATACCGACTGTAACGGTTTCGAAATCCACTTCGCCTGCTGCGGCAGTGATAACCGGTTTTGCGTCAAATGCAGAATAGTTGTATTGCAATTTGCTGAAAACCGCGCCGATCATGTAAATAGTAACTTTTCCGTTGCCGTCGTCATAGTGAGTTGCTCGATCGCAAACATCTGTGCGTGAAGACAAAATCGGTCTCCAAGTGATACAATCGTCTGTAGATGTATAGACTGCACCGTCGCTTCTTACGTAATTGTATGATTTTGCGGTACTTACCCCGTATACATAAACCGGTTGTTTTTCATCGTTTGCGAAGTTGTGCGTTTTTAAGCTCCATGTTTCGCCGCCGTCCGTGGTAAGTGCAAATTGTTTTTGGCCTGTGCCCGGATTAGTGATATATGCAATTCCTTCGCTTCCGGTGCGGAAGCTGATTTCTGTGGCATAAGTTTGATTTGTAGTCTGGCTGCTATTAACGATTGAACTGCTCGCCCAAGAGTGCCCGTAGTCCGTTGAGCGGAAAACTCGCCCGTCGTCTGTAGCAAACCACACGTAGCTACCCAGTTTGCATGCGGCTGTGACTGATTCGCCGTCGTTTGGTGCAGATATTGTAGGCAATTTCCAGGAAGTTGAGCCTGCCTCACCATACGCAACGCCCCATCTTCCTTCTTTAGGCTCGCCGATCATTAAGAGAGCGTCATTATCGAACGCAAATATATAATTGATGAAGTTTGTAAGCGAAGTAGTGGGGTAACTTTCCCAAGTGTTTCCGGCATCTTCTGTCCAACCGAGAGAGGAGGCTCTACCGGTAGATGAGACTATATAAGCCGTCATATCGTCGAATGCGGCAACCGAATATGGAATACCGGAATTTGTGATATATCCGGCTTCGATGTCTGAATTATATGCACGCAAGGTGCCGGAATAATTGTCGAATACTCCGTAGGAACCGACTGTCCAGCAAGTGTTTGCCGCCGGTGCGTTAAGTTCGTTCCAGTTTGTTGTGCCGTCGTGTGAATTATATAGGGTTGTGAAATAACTTTCCGCGTTTGAAAACGAGACCGGAATTTCAATCATTTCATAATCGAAATATTCATCTGCCTCATAGCGGAGGACAAGGCGAACATTGCCGGTATACCACGGGCAGTCTTCAGATAACTGAATATCGAACTGAACCTGCTTCGAATCGTCTGCCGCGAAATCGCCGATTGTAGTGGTATAATTTACGTTGAAATATGAATCCGGAGAATATGCCGTAACTTTAAAGTTTTTGCCGTCGCCGAGATAATTTTTCAAATTGCATAAAATAGTGTGCCTGCTGTAATCTTTGATTGTAGAAGTCGATTGGTCTATTGTGTAGCCTGTTGTCGATACTCCGGGCATAGGCTCACCGTTTACGGAGTTATATTCTACTGCTCTCAGTGCATTTACCGCCCCGAATACAGCATCGCCGTATTCCTCTTGATATTGTTCGATGTGGTCGCAAGTGCTGCGGATTTGGTGCATAACCTGCTTCGGAGTCCAAGTCGGATGCATCGAATATACTAATCCGGCTACGCCCGCGACGTTCGGCGACGAGAACGAAGTACCGTCGATTGTAGTATATGAATCGCCGTCGTCGGTTGTATAAATATCCGCGCCCGGAGCAAATACCGTAACTCCGTAGCCGTAATTCGAGAATGACGCTCTTTGATATCCGTTCCCGGTTGCGCCTACGGACATCATTCCTGAATACGCTGCCGGATATTGCGGAATATCGTCGTTGTTTGTGCCGCTGTTTCCGGCGCTGGTGATAATCAGCGAGCCTTTGCTTAGCGCGTAATTTACAACTTCCTGCTCTGCGCTGCTGTATCCGCCGCCGCCCCATGAGCAGTTGATAACCTGCGCCCCCATGTTGATTGCGTATGTAATGCCTTCATAGCCGCGATAAATTCCTGAATAGCCGTTAATTGTCGAGCCGCATTTTATCGGAAGGATCTTGCAGTTATAGCCGGTTCCGGCGATGCCGACACCGTTATTTGTAGCGGCACCTGCACAGCCTGCTACGCTTGTGCCGTGTGTGTTATATGAATTTGTCGGGTCGTTATCTTCGCGAAAAATGCCGCTTCCGAGTTCCTGCGGAGAAGTCGTTCCGACGAAATCCCAGCCGTGAATGTCATCGACTTTTCCGTTTCCGTCGTTATCGATGCCGTCGAGAGTTTCATTCGGATTTTTCCAGATGTTCGCTGCCAGGTCAACGTGGTCCCAATCGCTTCCGCTGTCGACGATTGCGATTTTAACGTCTGCGCTACCGTGCGTGTAGTCCCAAGCACTATACATGCGCATGGCTTCCAGGGTGTATTGCTGTGCCTGAGCGGGATCATTGACTGTTGCATCTGCATAGCGCACATAAATCGGGCACGCGTATTCGACGTCCGGATTGTTCATCAGTTCGTAGCAAATCTCAAGCGGATCGCTTTCCGTCGGAACAGCGATTTCATACAGCCGGTCGAAGCCTGCTTTCGCCATATCCGGATAAGCCTTGCAATAGTCTGCATCTGCAAAAGCGGTAATTTCGCCTGCGTTAATTGATTTTAACTGTGCGCTCAGCGAAGTAGCGGACTGCAGGAAATTCTCCTTGCCGTTATCGCATTTTGTGCGGGTTTTCACGTGAATTTTTCCCGGCAGATAGAACTTCTGCGGGACACGCTCAATAAAAACTTCTTTATAGTCGCCCGGCAGAGTTGGATTTATTTTCTGCGGAACGAGTACAGAGTAAGCGGAAATTTTGCCGTCGTTTGTATATTGCACCTGTGACCTGAAATTACGGGCGAAATCTTGGTCTGCAGCCTGCATGTTTCCCGGCAAAAAAGATATGCCGAGTACTGCCGCCGCCCCAAATAATAGCGAAAAATTACGCTTCATTGATCCTCCGATATTTGATTATATATTTAGTAAATATTTTTCAACGAATCATAAACGAACGAGAAAAAAGAATAGTGTTATAATATGCGAAAATGCCGTGATTTTCTGCAGAAACGCTTCTTTCGCACGGAAATATCGCGGAAATATCGCTAATTATTTCTATATATTCACGAAAATAATCCGATATATAACAATATTATAATTTTAAATTCGTATTTCTGTTGTAGATGGAAAAAAAACGAGATATATCGATTTTTTGTGATTTCGACGGAACAATCGCAACAAAAGATATCGGCAACGAAATTGTTATCGCTTGCGGAGAGTTTCAGCCGTGGAACGACTTGCTCAAAGCCGGCAAAATGGATATCAAGGACTATTGGCGCAAAGTACTCTCGACCATGCGGCTCGAGACCTCGCCGGAGGAGTTCTTTCGCGAGTTCGTGAAAACAATCGATATTGACGCAAATTTCGGAATGTTTGTCGCGTTTTGCCGCGAAAACGACATAAAACTCTCGATTATAAGCGACGGTTTTAAGAATTATATTCTGCCGTTTCTCGAATATAACGGCATCGACGGCGTAAAAGTATATGCAAACGAAATCGAGTACACGCCGAGCGGGCTGATCCCGCACTACTACGGCGCGAGCGACGGCTGCGAGTGTATGTGTGCGTCCTGCAAGCGAAACACGATTCTGAGCACCACGCCGCCGGACGACATAATTGCGTATATCGGCGACGGATTTTCCGATTTATGCGGAGCGGAGCATTCCGATATAGTTTTTGCAAAGCAAGTGCTCTCGCACTACTGCAACGAGAAAAAGATTCCGCACTATAATTTTAAAAATTTTTTTGATGTTACACGTATTTTCCGAAACATAATCGGAAAAAATGATTTCAGAGTAAGGCACCAGGCGTTTCTTGCCCGTAAGCATGCTTTTGAATGTGAATAAAAACCGGAGACAATAAATGAGAAAAATATTAATTGCATTGATGTTGTGCTTGGTGGCAGCTGTCCCGTCGACAATTGCGCAGACCGATGCTAAAGTTATGGTATTTAAAGTGCTTGTGAATGGCGAGAAAATCGATCCGAAGGGTGAAATCGTGATCGGCACGAGCGACAAAATCGAGTTCGACTATCGTCTCGAGACGAAGTCGCCGAAGGAACAGCCGCCGTTTCGGTTTATGGTTTCGCTCCGCAATTCTGCCGCCGAGAAACACGATGCACTTGCTTCGAATGTGCCGAGCGTGAAATACGAAAACCTCAGCGAGAGCAGTTATACTCTTGAAATACAGGCGTTCGACCCGACAAATTCTTTGAATGTTACTCCGGCGTATGTGAATTTCCGTGTAAGTAATCACGAAGTAAAATTGCTGAAGCAAATCGCCGATATGAGGAAAAACGCAAAAGATTCCGGTGGAACCGGTATATCGATGATAATCGCGGCGGTAGTGATTGGTGTGATGATAATCGGATTTGTCGTCGTGATCTTGATGAGCAATAAAAAGCAAAAGAAAATATTGCCGGAAATATCGATGTTGAGAGACAATATCGACACATTTGCAAAGGAAAACGACTTGCTGCATAAGGAAGTAGTGGCGCTTCGGACGCAAATCACGCAATTGAATCAGAAAGCCGCCGACCTCGTAACGCATAATAAAGACCTGAGCGTGCAAACCGGCAAACTTGACAATATGAGTAACGAACTCGACCGCCTGCACAAACGCAAAGACGATATTTTCAACATTATTGTTCATGAAATCAAAAATCCGGTCGGCATGATCAAAAGCCTTGCGCAACTGCTGAATTCGTATGATCTTTCGGCGACTGAACAGAAAGAAATTGTCGGCGATATACTTGATACTGCCGGACAAATTATGACACTCTCGCGCGACGTTTCGAAAGTCTTGTTGCTCGAATCAGATAAAATTTCGGTCAAATATGCGAAAACGGACATCAGCGAGGTGGTTAGTTCAGTCTGCGAGCGTAATAGTCGCAGTGCCGATAAGAAGAGTATCACTATATTTAAATCATTTCAGCCGGATATGCCGTCTGTCGAATGCGACCCCGCAATGCTCGATGAAATTATTGAAAATCTGATGACGAATGCAATTAAATACTCGCCGGAAGGATCGAAAGTTTTGGTAGAAATCGCCAAGAAAGACAAAAATGTCGAAATCGCAGTCAAAGATAACGGACCCGGACTATCGCAGGAAGATATCGACAAAGCCTTTCAGCGTGGGACGAAACTCTCCGCGCAAGCGACCGCGAACGAAGTTTCTACCGGCTTTGGACTTTGGATAGTCAAAAAACTAACCGAAGCGCATCACGGCAAGGTGAGGATTTCCAGCCTGCTCGGTACCGGCTCGATCTTTATGATTTCATTACCGATTACACAGGGACGATATTACGAGGAAGACAATAAATGAGAAAAATAATTCTTTTAGCGGCACTTGCCGGCGCAATGACTTTGCCGGGCTTTGCCGCAGAAAAACAAGTTAACCGCGTTTCGCCTCAGGCAAAGAAACTCCTGCATGAACTGCAGAGCGCGGAAAAATCGTCGAAAATACTCGGTACGGGCGGTAAAATCAAGGCGATGATGAAATTTGATCCGGAATTTGATTTCGATGCGGCGAAGAAACTCGGTGCGACATTTCCGACGAAAGCCGGAAATATTGCCACGGCGAATATTCCGCTAACGGAATTTGCGAAATTCGCGGAACTGCCGGGGATAATCTATCTCGAGACCGGCAACCCGGTTGCCGCAAAACTCGACAGCGCACGAGTATTGACTCACGCCGCAAATGTCAATGCCGGCGACGGCACCCAGGCTCTGAACGGTTCGGGCGTAGTGGTCGGAATAATTGATTCCGGCTTCGACTATACGCATCCGGCATTTCGCAATGCAGACGGCACTCTTCGCGTGAAACGCGTCTGGGAGCAGTTCCGCGAGGGCAATCCGCCCGAAGGCTATGAACTCGGAAACGAACTCGATACTCCGGAGGAAATTCTGGCGAACTCGCACGATCTGGAAGATATGTCGCACGGCGCACACGTTGCGGGGATTGTAGCCGGCAGCGAAGTCGCCGGCGCAGAGCAGTATCGCGGTCTTGCGGCCGAGGCAGACATGGTAATTGTTGCATTGCGTCCGCCGCCGCACGAGCAGTGGACTTCCGGCTCGTGTGCAGATATAGTCGATGCAGTGAATTACATTTATAATTATGCGGAAAGCGTCGGAAAACCGGCTGTGGTCAATCTCAGCTGGGGCTGTTCGACCGGCTCGAAAGACGGAACTTCGCTGTTTTCGCAGGCAATCGACAATCTGACCGGCAAGGGGAAAATTTTCGTCGCAAGTGCCGGCAACGAAGGCAGTGATCAGATACATCTGGGAAAAACGTTTAGCGACACCGATACGCTGCTTTGTTCGTATTACCGCATGCCGTATGATGCGACTTTGCTCGTGAGCGGAACCTGGCTTGATGCGTGGGGCGAGGCGGGGAAAGATTTCGAATTACAGTTTCAGATTTATGACGCCCTTTTAAAAGCGCCTGCATACACTACGGAATTTGTTTCGGCATCGTCCGGCAGTGATTTTTTCGATACGTATATTTCCGGAAAAGATACTTTTAATATCGCGCTTACGAGCGAAATCAGCCCGAATAACGGAAAACCGCATGTCATGGTGTTAATGAATGCGACCGCTTCAGCGCGCGTGCGTCTATACGTAAAAGCGAAAGACGGTACGGTGAATCTCTGGAATGCGTATATTGCGGATTATCACGGCTCGAACGGACCGTTTGTTACGCTCGGCGACCCGCAGGCGACTGCCGGCGATTATTACAATACGCTTTCCGATCTTTCGACCGGAACGAATACGATTTGCGTGGCGGCTTATACTTCGAAGACGCGATTTACTGCGGTTACCGGCAAAACAACCGATTACGGGCGAACTGCCGGCGAGATTGCTGCTTTTTCGTCTCGCGGTACGGGGTTTAATCCGCGTGCATATAAGCCGGATATTGCCGCGCCGGGTATGACGCTTATTTCGTCGGTCAATTCGTATGACGTAAATTATGATGCTTCCGGCAGCAATTACTACAGCGTAGTTGCGGAGCCGGAATACGAGGGCAAAACTTACAGATACGCCGCTATGAGCGGTACTTCGATGAGTTCGCCGTTTGTTTCTGGCAGTATAGCAATGTTGCTGGGGGCTTTTCCGGAGATGACTCCGCAGGAAGTTCTGAATGCAATCAAATATAACGCTGCAGATGAATATACCGGCGAGGTGCCGAACGACCGTTTCGGCTACGGCAAAATCGATTTGCTGAAGGCAATCACGGCAATTACTGCGGGGCTTCGTGCGGAGGACGCACCAAGCACTGCCGCACTCTATCCGAATCCGTTTGCAGAAACCGCGACGCTCGACCTTTCGGGCATTGCCGGTGCGACGCTCGTCGTAACCGACCAGGCGGGGCGGGCAGTTTATGCCGAAAAACTCCGAAGCGATTGCAGCGAAATCGCGCTTCCCGCGGGACTTTCCGCCGGCGCGTATAATTTCCTGATTCTCCGGGGCAAGCAGATAGTTGCCTCTGCCCGCGGTGTGAAAAAGGGGTAAACTCGCGGATGCGGAGTTTGGGTTGAAGGGGTACGGTAACGTAATGACGCCGTAGTTTGTTATTCTCCAAAGGAGAAAAGAGAGAACTTCCTTTGAAAATCTGTGGCGAATGCGACAAGTATATGAAATTTGTCGCAATAACGATAAACTCTTTTTACCGGCACTAGAAATATCTTGGACTAAAAACATCTATTTTTATTTATTTCAGCACTCAGGAAGATATGGAAAATATAGATAAGTTGGTAAAAGAACTTTGTAAACTATCGGACGAAACAGGGTGGGTAGAGTTCAAGCACAATAATTGCTCCCCAAAAATGGTGGGACAAGACATCAGTGCTCTAGCAAATAGTGCTGTGCTGTATGACAGGAACTTTGCATATATGATTTGGGGCATAGATGATTCAACTCATGAGATTGTTGGGACAACCGTTAGGCTCAAACACGAAAAAAAAGGAAATGAAGAGTTAGAGAATTGGCTACGATACTTATTATCAAAAAATGCAGACTTCACCATAGAGTCTGCTGTGATAGATGGCCAGCATGTAGAAGTTCTTATCATATCGAAAGCAATAGGGGTGCCTGTCTCCTTTGAAAAAGTGGAGTATATCCGTTCGGGAAGTTATACTAAAAGAATGGATGAATTCCCTACCATGCAGGTTCAAATGTGGGACAAACTGCGTCATGAGCAGTTTGATGAAATTTGTGCTCTCACCAATCTAACATTTAGTGATATCACAAAATATTTAAATTGCGAATCATATTTTGATATGCTTTCAATACCATTACCAACCATAACCGATGGCTATATACATTATTTAGAAGAAGATTCTTTAATAGCAAAACAAGATAATGGCTTATATGCCATTACAAATCTTGGTGCATTGCTTTTTGCGAAACGGCTATCCGATTTTCCAAGAATAGGACGAAAGGCGGTTAGAATTGTACAGTATGAGAATAAGAACAGATTAACAATACTAAAAGAAGACTCTTTGAACGAGGGCTATGCAATAGGGTTTGAGAAAATAGTAAAATATATAAATATGTTACTTCCCTCTAAGGAGGATATAAACGCAGTACAAAGAGTAACAAAAAGCCCCTTTCCTTTACCGGCTATTAGGGAGGCAATAGCAAATTCACTTGTGCATCAAGACTTCTTTATCACGGGAGCCGGACCTGTGATTGAGGTATTTGATGATAGAGTGGAAATTACGAATCCCGGAACGCCACTCATAGATATTATGAGAATTGTGGACAATCCTCCAAAATCAAGAAATGAAAAATTAGCCGCAATGATGCGTCGTTTAGGTGTGTGCGAGGAACTTGGTCGCGGATGGGATAGAATGGTAATAAGCTGTGAGTTGCAGCAAGTACCTTCTCCAAGAATACAAGTATATCAAGAATCTACAAAAGTTTCTCTCTTCTCGCGTACTGATTTTACAAATATCTCAATAGAAGATAAACTATGGTCAACATATTTACACTCGTGTATTCAATTTGTTCAGGGCGAAACATTAACCAACAGTTCTCTACGAAATAGATTTGGTTTAAAAGAGTCGTCTTCGGGTAGTGTATCAAGATTGATAAAAGAAGCGCTTAACAACAAGCAAATTAAAGCCGTCGACCCAAATACAGCACCAAGATATATGAAATATATTCCAATATGGGCATAGGTTTAACTTGCCGGTAACTTGCTATCAAGACTTTAATAAACAAGGAATCCTATATTTTTAGGCTATTTAGAGCTGATTTTTAACTTGTCGGCAACTTGCTGAATGACTTAAATGATAATTCTCAATTCCGACGGCGCGTATAATTTCCTGATTCTCCGAGGCAAGCAGATAGTTGCCTCTGCCCGCGGTGTGAAAAACGAGTAAAGTATATGTGTGTTGGG
>JAQUZU010000074.1 GCA_028691175.1 Candidatus Kapaibacterium sp.
TACAAGGACACATTAAAATCGGAGGAAAAATGATCTGTCGCACCGGTTTCCCGGTTAAGTCCGCTTCCCTGTTAATGTCGTTTGTTGCGACATTTTTACTATTTGGAAACACATTATTTGCAAGGACGGAGGAACACCACCTGTTGTTAGACGGCTCCGAAACGCTGTCGCAGTTTGGACTGGACTCGCTCGGCAATTGGTGGGCAATCACGCAGCCATACAGCGAGCAATACCGCGTCTATATCAATGGCGAAGAATCCGACACTTACCTTACGCTTACCGGCTTGCAATTTGCCTCCTCCGGCGAGCACTGGGCATATTTCGGCGAAGACCACACCGGCTGGGCAGTTATCGCAGACGATACAGTCATCACTTTAAACGCCTCCGCTCCCGGGCAAATTCATTTTAGCCGCATAAACGATTTATTGACCTATTCTTATATTGCAAACGGCTTGGAATATATCGTTATCGGCGATGAAAAAATTTCGACATATCAAAAAATCGGCGATTATTATATCAGTCCAAACGGTAAACGTTACGCATATATGAGCCAACGCGGAAGCAGTTACGTGATGAACATTAACGGACACGAAACTCAATTATACGACGAAATAAAGCCAATCGGATTCTGGCATGACGGAAAATTCCTCTACGCTGCCTGCTACGGCAATCTCTGGGAACTATATAAAGACGATGAACCGATTAGTGAGCAATACGCGGCAATTCCGGAGGCAGTCATCAACGCAGACGGAACTTCTGCCGGTGCAATCGCGAAGTTGCAATCAGGCTATTATTACTCGATTTTGCTGAACGACGACTACTACGACATTCTCACAAGCAGCGAATACGACGCGATGTCAGACATTGTAATTCATCCGTATGACGCACTAATTGCCTGCAAAGCCGAGTTAAACAACTCTTACTATATGCTGATGAACTCAACGGAATACCCGTCGGAAGAGAACGCCGGTGCCCCGCAATTCACGTATGACGGCTCGGAAATGTTTTTCCTCGGCTGCAGAGTTTCGTGCTTTCTCAGCGTAAACGGCAAGAAAATTAAAGTTCCAAATCAGCTCGATCCGGGATATTCTATCGCAAAAAAACCCGGCAGCCCGACAATTTGCTTTCCGACCAGCACCACGCTGACTATGCAAAACGTCGAGACAAACGAGATAAACGGCTCTCTGCTGATTGATTTGATTACATATCCGATTTATAACAGAATTTCCGGGGCTTACGAAACTTTGGGCAGTATCAATAACCGCTTATATTTAATGAGGTTACAGCCATAAGCGCAAATTAATTCGATAAGATGCAAAAAAAGTAAAAAATTTCTTTGCAATTTAACGAAAATTCCGTAATTTTGTATTCGGGTTAAGTGCTGAAACATCTACATGATTCCCAACTCCGCCAGGTCCGGGAGGAAGCAACGGTCAGAGTTTTTGTAGAGTGTTTCAGAGAGCTTAACCCATTTTTTATATTCCGAGGGGAATTATTTCCTTTTGTATGCCGGATTCTTCCCCGGAACATGATTTGAACTCATAAATATCATGAAATCCATTACTTTAGAAAATATTTCAAAGTCATATCAAAAAAGCGAATTTGCTGTTAAAAACGTAAATTTCAAAGCAGAAGAAGGCGAATTTGTTATTTTAGTCGGTCCATCGGGGTGCGGCAAATCTACAATATTGAAAATGATCGCAGGACTTGAAGAAATCACTGAAGGCAAACTTTATTTCGACGACCGGTTGATGAATTCCGCCACTCCCGCGGAGCGCAACATCGGAATGGTTTTCCAGAACTATGCTCTTTATCCGCACTTAAATGTCTTCGATAATATCGCTTTCCCGCTTTCGATCAAAAAAACTGCTAAAAACATAATTCGCGAAAAAGTAACTGCTACGGCGAAAATGCTCGGTCTCGAGGATTATCTCGATAAAAAGCCGAAGCACCTGAGCGGCGGGCAGCGTCAGCGAGTAGCACTCGGACGTGCAATAGTTCGCGAGCCGGACGTATTTTTATTCGACGAACCACTTTCGAATCTCGATGCGAAATTACGCGTGCAAATGCGCACGGAAATTGTAAATCTGCACAGAAAATTTGGAGCGACGTCAATTTACGTAACGCATGATCAAACTGAAGCAATGACTATGGGCGACAAATTAATCGTAATGAACGATGGCGAAATTATGCAGGTGGGCACACCGAAAGAAATTTACGAAGCTCCGCAGAATATTTTCACCGCCTCATTTCTCGGAAACCCGCAAATTAATTTATTTGACGGAACACTAACGGGAAATGTTTTTAAGTTTAACGCTGAAAGTACAGGCATTCAATTGCCCGAAAAAGCGACTTCAAGCGATTATTCCGAAAAAGCGACGCTCGGAATACGTCCGGAATTTCTGCAAACAACTACATCCGACGAAAATTCTATCGCGACTAAAATTATTAACATCGAATATCTCGGACACGAAAAATTACTCTATTTCGACTTCGGCGGACTAAAATGCCTGCGACAAAACGCGGACAGCGCATATTCGGTCGGCGACAAGATTCGCATTTCTCCGGATCGAAACAAAATTATTCTATTTGATCAAAACGGAAACCGTTTATAATTTTATTTATCATGCTTACAATTTCAAATTTATCGATACATTTTTCTAATCGCTATTTATTCGACGACGTAACATTTACAATTGGCGACACAGACCGAATCGGACTAATCGGGAAAAACGGTACAGGCAAGTCTACCCTACTTAAAATTTTATGTGGCGATGTTCAGCCGGAAAACGGCAAAATCATTAAATCAAACGACTATACCGTCGGATATTTGCCGCAAGACGGAAACCTTGAATCTGAGCTTTCCGTTTTTGCAGAGTCAAAAAAAGCATTAGTCGAAATTATCGATCTCGAACGCAAAATCTCGAAAATTACCGCTGATATTTCTGAACGAACGGATTACCAATCCGCAGAATACGAGAAATTATTAATTGACCTACACTCCGCAACCGAACGTTTTGAGATACTCGGAGGCGATTCTGCAGACGCGAAAGTCGAGACGATACTTCACGGCTTAGGTTTTACAACATCTGAATTGACGCAGAAAGTAAATGAATTCAGTGGTGGCTGGCGCATGCGTATTGCACTTGCGAAAGTCTTGCTCAGCAATCCGGACTGCATTTTGCTCGATGAGCCGACAAACCACTTGGACATCGAGTCTATCATCTGGCTGGAAAATTTTCTGAAAAATTATCGTGGTGCTGTGATGGTTGTATCGCATGATCGGCGTTTCTTGGACTCGGTTACGAACCGGACAATCGAAATTTCCGCCGGAAACGTGGTGCATTTCAATATTCCGTATACTGCTTTTATGGCTCGTCGTGCGGAACTTCGCGAGCAGCAACTATCCGCTTATAGAAATCAGCAAAAGCAAATCGAAGCGACCGAGAAATACATTGAGCGTTTTCGCTACAAATCTACTCTTGCGTCGAGAGTTCAATCAAAAATCAAGCAACTCGACAAAGTTGAGCGAATCGAAATCGAAGAGGAAGACAATTCCGCTGTCAGAATCAAATTTCCGCCGGCACCGCATTCGGGTGTAATCGCCGTAGAAGTCAAAAATATGACAAAATATTATGGCGAAAAACTCATTCTGGAAGATATTAACCTTGTAATCGAACGTGGAGAAAAAGTAGCATTTGTCGGCAAAAACGGCGAGGGCAAAACCACTCTCACCCGCGTAATCGCACACGAAACCGACTACGAAGGCACTGCAAATCTCGGCCATAATATCAGCATGGGTTACTTTTCGCAGCATCAGGCAGATTTGTTAAATAAGGAACTGACTGTGTTTCAGACGATCGATAACGCAGCCATAGGCGACATGCGGACAAAAGTTCGGAGTATTCTTGGAGCGTTTCTGTTTAGTGGCGATTCAGTCGATAAAAAAGTAAAAGTCCTGTCCGGCGGCGAGCGCTCGCGGCTTGCTATGGCGAAATTATTGCTCGAACCGCATAATCTGCTGATTCTCGATGAGCCTACAAACCACTTGGATATCTCGAGCAAGGATATTTTGAAAGACGCGTTGAATTCTTACGAGGGCGCGCTGATAGTTGTATCGCATGATCGTGATTTCCTGCAGGGGTTAACGCAGAAAACCTTCCATTTCGGCGGACATAAAGTAAAAGAATATCTCGGCGGAATAGACTATTTCCTCGAAAAACAGCACATCGAATATTTGAACGAAGTCGAACGCAAGAGCAAAGAAGAAGCACAAGTAAAGCCGGTTTATGACGGGAAATCCGCAAAGGAATCCCGCGAGGAACAAAAGAAAATTCAGCGCGAGCAGAACAAAATCAAGAAGATTATCGCAGACATCGAATTGCACATTTCGAATTGCGAGACAGCTATTGCGGAAATTGAAGCAAAATTTACCTTGCCGGATATTATCGCTCATCCGCTAAAACTTAAAGCTTTGCAAACCGAATATGACAATGAAAAGCGAACTTTAGACAACTTAATGCTTCGCTGGGAAGAAGCAAACACGGAATTGGAAAAAATCGTGTAGCATTCAAAATTTTTGCGAAAATGTTTTGTATTTTAAATAAATTTCCGTAATTTTGAATGCTTCCTTAGCTCAGCTGGCTAGAGCATTTGACTCTTAATCAAAGGGCCGTGGGTTCGAGCCCCACAGGGAGCACTAATCAAAGACACTTCTATCGAGGTGTCTTTTTTTTGTTACTGTACTGTTTTGTATTATTAATTTTTTTCCGTATTTTTGAATGTTGCCCAAACTCAGTTGGCACGAAGAAGTAGATAGAATTGTAACTTAATTAGTGAATTACATCGAAATCGACAAACAGCCATTTTGCCGAACATTGGCAGTCCGGCAAAATAATAGAAAATAATCCTCAACAAACAATAAAACAATTATGCAAAATTATACTGATAGAGAAATTAAAGGAACACCATCAAATGAGCGTTCCAAATTTTTCAAACAACGATACTTGTCCTCTCCCCTGATGATGGACATTGAATATATTCAACACCTTACCCACTCGCATCAAGAAACGGAAGGTATGGATTATTTGCAGCGTCGTGCCGTTAATCACGCCTTTGCTCTTTCTAACATTACCCCGGTTATTCATGAGAATGACACCTTGCTGGGAAACAAAACACGCTATATCCGTGGTGCAATTCCTTATTTGAATTACGCCGCAGACCCGTTCATCAAAGAAATAAAAAATGAAGAACAAGATGCCCAGTCAAAATTTGCCAAGCAGGGTCACGGCGGCGGTATCGAAAAATCGTTGGCTATGGCTGCCGAAAAAGATCTTGTGGTTGTATCCGGTAAATTTTTGATTAATAAACCCGATTATCAGACTTTTAAAGAACTTTGCGAGTATTGGAACGGCAAGAGTCTGATGGATTTAGGAAATAAAAAATGGAAATCCGAGTTTCCGCATGCCCGTTTTATCGAAAACGGCTGGGCTGTCGGCATGTTCACGGCTCCCCACGAACCATGCCCCGAAGGAAGAATAATCTTGGATTTTGAATTTGCACTCCGCACAGGTTTCCAAGGTATTATTGATCTGTTAGACGAAAAAATAAAGAACAACCCGCTCGAAACCGAAAAAATCAGATTCTGGAATGCGGCCAAAATATCCATGAACGGTGCCATCGCTTTTATTCAAAATTATGCCGATGAAGCACGCAATCAAGCCGAAAAATGTTCTAATCCGCAACGCAGTAAGGAACTTTTGCAACAAGCCGACATTTGCCAAAATATTGCTACTCAGCCGGCTACTAATTTCAGAGAAGCCATGCAGCTCTATTGGTTCACATACTTGCTCGGACATATCGAAGGCTCACACATGGGCTATTCTCCGGGAAGATTGGATTATGTCCTCAATCCTTATTTTAAAAATGACACGTCTGCCTCTTTCGATGATGCCGTAGCCCTTTTTGAAGAAATGTTTGTGAAAATGACACAAATAGAATACATCGCAAGTCTTTCGTGGCAGGGCTTGGGACATGGCAACCTGTATCAAAATGCTATTTTGGGCGGAATTGACGAAAATGGAAACGCCGTGGATAGCGACTTATCCATCGCCATCTTGCAAGCTCAGATTAATATGCAGATGACCCAACCTACTTTGTCGGTTTGGTATCACGAAAAGAATAGCGAAAAGTTTTCGATGAAGGCAATGGAATGTGTGAAGACCGGTGTAGGTTATCCTGCTTTCTTCAATCAAAACACGTATATTGAACATGAAAGAAAAACCTCGGGCCTGCCGCTTCCGGTGATTCAGAAATATTCTGCCATCGGCGGTTGCACCGAGCCTACTTTGGAAGGCTGCTCTTACGGCATTGTACAAGCAGGCTTTATTAATCACGGCAAAATCCTCGATTTGACTCTTAACCACGGCGTGGATCCTATTACAAAAATCCGCTTGTTCGAAGATCGTCCGCTTGAATCATATCAAGATGTCAGACAATATTATCTGGACATGATGACAGAAACAATTCACAGATGGCAGGCTTATTGGAATATTGTAATGAGCGTTCACCGCGAAACCGTGCCGCTTATTTTCTGCTCGGCTCTGGTTAATAATTGCATCGAAAACGGAAAAGATATGGACAATGGTGGTGCTTTGCTTAATCAATCTATCACCACTCTTTCTTCCGGAATGGTCAATGTTGCAAACTCTTTTGCTGTTATCAAAAAACTCTGTTTTGAAGATAAACGATACACATTCAGTCAATTGTGCGATATCGTTCACGACAATTGGGAAGGACACGAGGAAGCACACAAATTTGCGACGGACGTGCCGCATTGGGGAAATGACGACGAATACTGCGATTCGATTTTTGTAGACTTCTATCAAGAATATTGTAAGGCGGTTCGGCAGCAGAACAACTTCTTAGGAAAACCGTACGATCCTTCCATGTTGGCCATTTCTACCCCTGTTCCGTTTGGAAAGGTTTGCGAAGCCTTCCCCGATGGACGTTATCGCTTTGAAACTATTGCAGATGGCGTTACTTCGGCATTCCCGGGCACGGATTTACACGGACCGACGGCGATTATTCGTTCTTGCTGCAAAGTTGACCACACCGAAATTCGCGGCGGCTTGCTTAACCTGAAATTCCATCCGTCTGCACTGAAAGGTGAATCCGGCTCCAAAAATCTTATGGCATTGCTGAAAACATATTTCAGCAAACCAACTTTCCATGTTCAATTCAATGTAGTTGACTCGGAAATGCTCCGCGATGCACAAAAATCCCCCGACAAATATCGTGATTTAGTCGTTCGCGTTGCCGGCTTCTCCGCATATTGGGTTGAAATGAGCACCGATTTACAAAACCAAGTTATCTGGCGTACGGAACATCAACTATAATATGAACAGATTACGAGTTTTTAATATACAACATTACAGCGTTCACGACGGCCCGGGCATTCGCACCACCGTTTTTCTGAAAGGTTGTCCATTGCGTTGCCAATGGTGTTGTAATCCTGAATCACAATCTTTTGAGGCGCAACTTCGTTACGCCTCATTTCATTGTAAGAATTGTCTGCGTTGCGTCCAAGTTTGTCCGCAACATGCTGTTACAGTGCAAAACGGGAAGCCTTCGTTTGATTTCAAAAAATGCAATGCCTGTAATGATCGCAAATGTCTCGATTCCTGCTATTATAACGCACTATCTTTAAGCGGGCAGGATTACGAAACAGCTGATTTGATGGATATTATACTTAAAGATAAAGAGTTTTACGACAATTCCGGCGGCGGAGTTACATTCTCCGGCGGAGAACCGCTTTCGCAGGCAAAGGCTTTATTGCCGATTTTGCAAACTTGCCGCCAAGCCGGTATTCACACAGCAGTTGAAACATGCGGTTTTGTCAGCGAAAATGAGTTGCTTCAAGTATTGCCGTTTATTAATCTCTTTTTGTTTGATATTAAGATTGTAGATGAACATAGTCATTTGTTCTATACAAAACAGTCAAATAAACAGATTCTAAGCAATTTAGATATAATATCGAAATCCGGTGCAGACCTTATTGTGCGTGTACCGCTCATTCCGGGCGCCACAGACACGGAAAAGAACATCGACGACTTGATTCGCGTGTGTCTCGATAAGCATATCCGGGAGGTCAATCTGGAGTTATATCACAAGTTAGGCGTATCCAAGTATGGAGAATATGGCATGGAATATCAGTTTCAAGAAGACGATAATGAAAGAGATGAACAATTTTTCCGTCAAATTGCCGATAAAATAGAGCTTGCCGGCATTCGTTGCGAATTTTGTTAGTTCCTTCGTTTTTGCACGGCACTATTGCGTTTTCTCCTTCAAATAACATCAATTATCACCGGCTAATTTAGATTTATGGTACAATCAATACGGTTGTTCGGGCTTTCCGGACAACCGTTTCGCATAATTCAGCTGTTGCGACACATTTATCCAAAAAAATTCGATACAGTTTTGTATTTCAAATT
>JAQUZU010000075.1 GCA_028691175.1 Candidatus Kapaibacterium sp.
ATTTTGCACCGTCTTCGCGTGAAATGCGGACACAGCCGTGCGACGACGGACGACGACCGAGATTCCAATAATATCCGCTACCGGATAAACCGTGAAAACCTATATTGCCGTTAAAGCCTACCCAACTGAGCAGTTCTGCGTTGTTGAATTGCTTAGAAATTGCCTTGCGATTTTTTGACTGTACCGTGTAAAGCCCGGCCGGAGTGGAAAGTCCCTTCGGAATTGCACTGTTGCCGGATGAAATCGGATAAGTAAAAGTACTGTCGCCACGCATAATTACAGCTGCTTTTTGCTCTTTTAGCGAAATCATTATATATTCATCGCCAAGCAGATAAAAAGTATCTTTTATTGGCGAATAGTAATAATAAACTTCGCCAACTTTGTTGGTTTTCTTCTTGCCATTTGGCGATGTTTCCGAATATCCGGCTACAAAAGCGGCGAATATCGCCACTACAGCCAGCGGGAAAAATATTGCGTATCTATAGTTCAAATATTTATCCAAAAATATAAAACATTTAATTTGCAAAAATACGGAAAATTATCCTATTTATTCGCACCTGCCGAAAAATAATCTACGACTTTCCGGTGATCCTCCAACGTATCGACACCGATTAAATTGATATTTGTTTCAAAACATTCAATCGGAATATCGTGTTCCAAAAGTCGCAATTGCTCCAGGCTTTCGGATTTTTCTAATAGCGTAGGCGGAAACGACACAAATTTTGCCAGTGCTTCCGGCGTATATGCGTAAATTCCTATATGTTTATAGAAAATGCAATTATCGAGCCAATTTTCGGTTTTAGCTCCGCGTACAAACGGAATTGTACTGCGTGAAAAATACATTGCACGCCCGCGTTGTGATTTTACGACTTTTACGCACGATGTATCGAAAAGTTCATTTTGATCAGTTATCGGCTTTATAAATGTCCCGACCGGCACCTTCGATGAAAGCATTCCGCCAATCAGTGTATCGAGTAATTCGCCTGTGATTAATGGTTCGTCGCCCTGCAAATTGATGATTAAATCTGCCGTATAATTTGAGTGCTCGTAAGCAAAATTTACGCGATCGCTTCCGCTCGGAAGTTCGCTCGGCGTCATAATGCACTTTGCGCCGATTTTTTCGCACTCATCTGCGATGCGGGAGTCGTCTGTCGCAATAATTACAGCGTCCAAGAGCCTTGCTGTGCAGGCAGCTTCCCATACACGGCAAAGCAATGTTTTTCCGCAAATATCTACAAGCGGCTTGCCCGGAAAGCGGGTAGAAGCATAGCGTGCCGGAATTATCGCCATGGATTTTATTGTTGTCTTCAAATGTGTATCCTGATTATTTTATAATTATTTATAGACGATATTAAAAAAATACTATTGCGATTGTAAACGAAAACAAGGGGAAAAATCCCCTTGTTTAACTGAATTTTAGTCTGTTTAAGGCACGATTCTGTAAATCATTCTCGGGAAAGGAATTGTCTCGCGAATATGCGAAGCACCGGTAATCCATTTTACGACACGCTCAACACCGAGCCCAAAGCCTGAGTGTGGCACGCCGCCGAATTTACGCAGATCAAGATACCATTGGAAGGCTTCTTCAGGCAGGTTGTGCAACTTGATCTTTGCAAGCAGAACATCGTAGTTCTCTTCGCGTTGCGATCCGCCGATGATTTCGCCGGCTTTTTCAGGTCCCAACATGTCCATTGCCAGAACTACTCGTTTGTCTTCCGGATCTTCCTTCATGTAAAAGGCTTTGACGTCTGCCGGATATCTGTGAATAATACATGGTTTGTCGAATTGTTCCATGATAGCTTCTTCTTGAATTGATCCGAAATCTTCGCCCCACGGGAACGGATAGATATCGACATCTTTGCCGTCAACTTTTTTGCGTAGCGGAATTCTATTGTCGTTAAGCCATTGCACTGCATCAGAATAACTCATGCGATAGAACGGACGGCGGATTTTCTCCAATTTTGTGATATCGCGCTCTAAAGTAAGTAACTCGGTCATATTGGTTTTCAATACATATTGAACAATATATTCAACCAAATCTTCGGCTAAATCCATATCGTCGCCCAAGTCGAAATATGCCATTTCAGGCTCAACCATCCAAAACTCTGTCAAATGCTTGCGTGTTTTAGAGCGTTCTGCTCTGAAAGCCGGTCCGAATGTATAAACTCTGCCGAGTGCCATTGCGGTTGCTTCGGCATATAACTGCCCGGATTGTGAGAGGTATGCACTGCCTAAATCGAAATATTTAGTCTCGAACAAAGTAGAGGTGCCTTCGCAGGCATTTGGAGTAAACATCGGAGAATCCATTAATTTAAAGCCGTTTCCATCGAAAAAGTCGCGGATTGCTTTGATGACTGATGCGCGAATGCGCATAATTGCATGCTGACGAGACGAACGCAACCACAAATGACGGTGCTCGATTAAAAATGCATCGCCGTGGTCTTTCGGAGTGATAGGATAGTCCGTAGCTAATTGCATAATCTTTAAGCCGGTTACATCGATTTCATACCCACCCTGTGCACGCTCTTCTTTGCGAACATTTCCCGTAATCATTACAGAAGATTCCTGGGTTAAGGCTTTCGCGTCGTTGAAGAGTTCTTCTGTGACATTCGGTTTGAAAACTACGCACTGACATACGCCGGTACCGTCGCGCAACATGATAAATTGCAGTTTGCCCTTGCCGGTTTTATTCATTACCCAGCCACGCAGAGTAACTTCTTTACATTCGGCTTGCGATAAATTCTCGATATACTGATAGGATTTGTATCTCGATTCCATATTTGTCCTTTATATTTGCTGATTGTTAGTCGTTTACATTATATAATCAACTACAAAAATAAGAATTTTTTATGTTAATTGACTAATTTTTTACGAAAAAAATACATGTTTTATACTGAATTTAATACAAAGCAACATAATTGAATTATTTCCGCCGAAATACTTTTCGAAAGAAACTTTTCTTTACGCTCAAAAAAATATTTTGACTGCATGATTTTCAAAAAACCAACAAATATGAAAAATAATTTGTATGAGTTCGAAAAATTACGTAATTTTGAGTTCTGTTTGATGCACTAAGGAGGGTTGCCGGAGTGGTTGAACGGGACGGTCTCGAAAACCGTTATAGGGGTAACCCTATCGAGAGTTCGAATCTCTCATCCTCCGCTAAAAGTCCGCATGTTGCGGACTTTTTTGCTGTACGCCCGGCACAGGCTGATAGTGGAAATCGATCAGCCAAAATACGCAAAAGCCCCGAATTTACTTCGAGGCTTTTTAGAACGTTGTTGAAAAACAAGCGGAATAAGGCAACTATTTGGTGATTTTCTGGCGGATTTTACGTTCGCTCATGCCACGCAGATAGTATAATTTTGCACGACGTACGCTACCTTCTCTTAATACTTCAATGCTTTGAAGCATTGGAGAGTAGAGCGGGAAGATTCTTTCAACTCCGACACCGTTAGAGATTTTACGAACCGTAAAAGTCTGATTAATGCCACAGCCACGTCTTGAAATAACGATACCTTTGTAGTTCTGGATACGTTCTTTTTCTCCCTCGACTACTCTAACTGCCACGTTTACAGTATCGCCTGATTTAAATGACGGTATCTCTACAAAATTTTCGCCGTCTTTTTGCTTGCGAGCTTCAATTGCTCTTTCTTTTGCCAATGAGTCGATTAAGGTCATTGTATTCATTGTTTTTCCTCTGTTTTGATTCTTATATAAGAATTACAAAATTACGAAATTATTTCAAAATATGCAAGTATAATTTTGAGAATATATTACCGGTTTGTTATTCTTTTGAAATGTGCACGTCGTTAGATTAAAAAAATATATAAATTATGATAAAAAATTCGTAAATTTGTATTTCTATTCAATATAGTCATAAAAGGAATTAGTCATGGAATTTGAGCAAAAAATAAATGAAGAAATGAAAGCCGCAATGAAAAGTGGCGATAAACTGAGATTAGAAACTATTCGCTCGCTCAGAGCCGGGATTTTGTCGTTTAAAACAAGTGGTGCGGATCACGAAATGAATGAAGACGACGTGCAGAAAATCCTTCTTTCTGAAGCTAAAAAACGCAAGGATGCCATAGAAATGTACAAGCAGGGCGGGCGTACCGACTTGTCCGATAAAGAGTCTGCCGAACTGAAAATAATCGAAGAATTCCTGCCGAAGCAAATGAGCGACGACGAAATCCGCGAGTTCGTAAACAAATTAGTTGCCGAAATCGGTGCGGAAGGACCGCAGCAAATGGGCAAAGTTATGGGGCCGGCGATGAAACAACTTCGCGGAAAAGCCGACGGAAATGCCGTTCAGGCGATTGTAAAAGAAATTTTGTCTAAATAACTAACCGAAATAATGCCATATATCCAGCTCTCAGCCGAGGAAACGCGACTGCAAGAAAGTACTTTACATCAACTCGAATTTTACTCTCTGCTCGATTTTGTAGCGAAATACGCGATTAGCGACATGGGGAAGGAAGCAATTCTTGCACTGAAACCGACCTCGGATTTAAACGCATTGCGCGAAGAGCACGACACGATTGACGAATTGATTAGAGTTCAACTCGGCGAGGATTCTATCCCGTTCGACGGGTTCGACGACGTTCGCCCGAAACTTCAGAAGTCATTAGTACAGAATGCAATCCTTTCGGCACGCGAAATTCTCCAGATAATGACGATTATGCATGTGTCACGCTCGCTGAAGTCGTATTTCCGTTTTCGTGCCGAAAAATATCCGCTTTTGGGCGATAAGATGTCGTATTTGCATGAAAACCGCACTCTCGAAAAACATATCAACGATATTATCGATGATGCGGCAGAGATAAAGGATACTGCTTCGCGCGAACTTGCACGCATTCGCCATGCAATCGTAGAAAAAACTACGCGACTGCGACTGAGACTTGATAAACTGCTTGCGAAAGCCACGAAGGAAGAGATGGCGGCGGAGGATTATGTTTCGTTGCGCGACGGGCGATTTGTCCTGCCGATTAAGGCGGAGCACAAGCGGCATATTCCGGGTATTATTCATAACGTTTCGCAGACAGGCTCGACGGTTTTCTTAGAGCCGTCCGAGACGTTCGAAATGAACAACGAAATCTCCATGCTGAAGAGCGAGGAAACTCGTGAAGTATTGCAAATTTTGAAGAATTTAACGCAGGAAATCGGTGCGGAAGCAAGGCAATATCTGCAGAATTGTGAAATCCTCACCGAATTCGATTCTGTCTATGCACGCGCAAAATATGCACTTGCATTTGGAGGCGTGAAGCCCGTTCTTTCTGAGGAAAACGAAGTTGAATTGAGAGAAGTGCGCCACCCGATTTTGTGTCATGCAAAAGGAGTGAAGAACGTTATTCCGCTCTCGACTTATTTCTCGGACGAGAAACGCGGGCAACTGATTTCCGGACCAAACGCCGGGGGAAAGACGGTTGCTCTCAAAAGTGTAGGAATTAATATCGCGATGGCACTTTGCGGAATATTTCCGCTCGGAGAGTGTCGCACGAATTATCGTGTGATTTTTTCGTCTATCGGCGATCATCAGTCGATCGAAAACGATCTTTCCACATTCAGTAGTCAGATTATGCAACTCAAGAATATTGTCGACGCCTGCTCGCAGAATTCTCTAATTCTGATTGATGAAATTTGCTCGGGAACTGACCCGCAGGAGGGAGCCGCGCTTGCAAGCGGAATTCTCGATACTTTTATTGAACTGAAGGCATTTTTTATAGTTACTACTCACCAGTCATCGCTGAAAACTTATTCGCTTAATCACGCGGAAATTGAAAATGCCTCGCTCGAGTTCGACGAAGAAAAACTCGTTCCGACATATAAATATTTGCTCGGAATACCGGGAAATTCATACGCTTTTGCACTTAGTAAGAACTTGGGATTGAGCAAGTTAGTTCTCAAACGTGCCCGAAAATATCTCGGAAACTCACACTCAAAACTTGAGCAGAGTATTGCACAATTACAGAAATATAAGTTCGAGGCGGAGCAATATCGGCGCGAAATGTTGCAGGAAAAAAATAAACTCGAGTCTGCACGAAAGAACCTCGATAACAGGCTTGCGGAAATAAAGCTGCGAAAAAAAGAAATGATAGACAAAGCACACCTCGATGCGATGGAAGTATTGAATGGTGCTAACGCATTAATAGAAAACACAATTAAGGAAATTCAGGAAGCGAAAAAGCCTGTCGTTGAAGTAAAAAACGAATTTCAGGCTGCGAAAAATAAACTGCGGAACAAAGTACGCCGTGTCGAGGGAAGGCTGAATCGTGCAAAAGGAGCGCCGGACGTAATCGAAGTTGGCGACAGCGTGATAATGGCAGAGTCCGAGGACACCGGAAATGTTGGTTCCGTGATAACAATGGCAGAAAACGGCAAAACCGCATTAGTCGATTTTAACGGATTGAAATTTAATATTTCTGTGAAAAAATTGCGGAGATCCGAGAAAAAACCGACCTCGTCGGCACAAAGTTCAAAGCAGATTTCCAGTGGAAGCAGTTATATTACTTTTGATGCGAAGACGCGCCTCGACTTGCGTGGCGAGCGTGCGGCAGATTCCATACGCAAAATTGACGAACTTATCAGCGATGCCGTGTGTGCAAATATCGGCGAATTGACAATTGTTCATGGCAAGGGAACCGGTGCACTTCGAAGAGCAATCCAAGAGTATTTGGCGGATCATCCGTCGGTAAAGAGTTTTCGAAACGGTGCGCTCGTAGAGGGCGGAGACGGCGTAACAATAATTGAATTATAGATAATGAAAAAAACGGTTAAGTCAATATTAAATATATTTATTTCTGTTGTAGTGCTCGCATTGTGCGTAATTTACGCAATGAAGGACGTAGATATTTCACAACTCTGGGAGATTATCAAAAGTGCGAATTACGTCTGGGTGCTTGCACCGGTACCGGTGATTTTGGCTTCGCACTGGGTGCGTGCCATGCGTTGGCGGAGGATTTTGAAGCCGTTCATCAAAGCGAAGAGCGTGCTGAATCTGTTCTCGTCTGTGATGGTGGGCTATGCGATTAACTGCATTTCACCGCGAGGAGGTGAGTTTGTGCGTCCGTTTACGTTCGCAAGGCGCGAGAAAGTCTCGTATTCATCTGTGCTCGGGACGATTGTTGTTGAGCGTTTTATTGATGTCGTTGCACTTGCACTTATGCTTGCTGCGACATTTTTCTTTCAGAGCGACAAATTGATTCTCGCTTTGCCTGCTCAAATTGACACGAACAAAATGATATTTATGGGTGTATTGGTGCTTGCGGTGCTGGTTTTGGGATTTTATCCTCCTGCGTGCCGTTTCCTGCTGAAAGCCCTTCTGAAGCCGATTTCGGCGAAGTTCTACGATAAAATTATGGAATTGTTCGAGAAGTTTGTGGTCGGTTTTTCCATTATCAAGAAGCCGCGCGAATATTTTATGTTGATTATTGAATCGGTTACAATCTGGCTACTGTACACGTTGCCGATGTATCTGATGTTCTTTTCGTTTGACTTCGAAGCGACGCTGCATCTGGGATTTGCAGATGCGATTATGCTCTGCGTTGTGAGTGGAGTAATTACGACTATTGCGCCGACTCCCGGGGCACTAGGCCTGTATCATCTGGCAATTCAGAGTGCGATGCTGACAATTTACGGGATTCCTGCAGATGTAGGGCTGGCGTATGCAACTTTGACTCATGGCGTGAATTATCTAGTACAAATTGCCGTCGGGGGAGCGTTCTTCTTTCGCGAAAATGTAAGTATGAAAAATATTCCCGAAACAGCAGAGGAAAATTAAAATCGGAAATTCACATCTTCTCTAAAGACAGGTACCGTGTTTACCGGATATTTTTACACAATATAGAAAATAATAAAACTAATAATAAAATAGGAGAAAAACGTGGGCGAATTTGAACATTGGCTTGAGTTTGGGATTTTTGTGGTGATTTTGCTGGCATTAGACTTGCTGGTATTTAACAAAAAAGCACATGAGGTAAAGATAAAGGAGGCACTCGGTTGGAGTGCGTTTTGGATTACGCTTAGCATTGCATTTGGCGGGGTAGTCTATTGGTGGTATGGCTATGATGGTGCTATGCAGTATTACGCGGCATATTTTGTCGAGAAATCGCTCAGTATGGATAATTTATTTGTCTTTTTAATGATATTCTCATACTTCAAGATTCCCGCGAAGTTTCAGCACCGAGTGCTCTTTTGGGGCATAATTGGTGCGATTATTATGCGCTTTATATTTATAGAAGTAGGCGTTACGCTGATAAATCAATTCGAATGGCTTTTATTTGTATTCGGAATCATACTGATTGGTTCGGCGGTGAAAATGCTGCGTGATGAAAAGCAGGAAATAGACCCCGATAAAAATGGAGTTATCAGACTATTTAAGAAACTGTGTCCGGTTACTCAGGACGTTGAAAGCGGGCATTTTATCGTCAAAAAGGA
>JAQUZU010000076.1:0-3077 GCA_028691175.1 Candidatus Kapaibacterium sp.
CTTGGAAAAGACGTTCTCCGGTATTAAAATCCCAAACGGAAGCTTTTCCGTCCTGCTGCGAAGTCGCGACCATCGTTTCAGCAGAATTAATCGCAATATTATTGACTTTCAAGTTATAGTCCGAATTGTAAAATTCTTTTTCAATTTCGCGCGTCGTCGTATTGAAAACTTTTGCCTTCCCTTTATTGTCAGAGAAAATAATTCGGTTATCGTCTTTCATAAATTCGCAAGACCATACTTTTGTCGAATTATCGAATGTAACGAGCAAGCGTGCATCAGCAATGTTCCAAATATTAATTTTATTATCCCAGCCAACCGAAACGATTTTATCGCCGGCATGGTTAAAGTTCACACATGCCACAGAATTATCGTGAGCCTTAAATTGCTGCAAAACATTGCCTGTTTCTTTGTCGCAAATTATCACGACACCGTCACTATATCCGGCTACGACTTTATCCTCTGCATCATTGAAATTTGCCCACTGCGGCGTTGCATTAGTGCCTTCGCGTTTCAGAGTCATCACGGCGGCACCGGTATATGAATTCCATACTTTAACCACTCCGTCTTCAGAAGCAGTTACGACAAATGTTCCATCCGACTTCGTGAAATTTGCGGAAAGCACTGTTTTACCATGTGGAAAGTCAAGCGTCTGCCCCACATTATTAGGCCAAAGTTGAATAATTCTCGCAAGGCATTGATCGCTAATCGTGCTTTTGCCGTCATGTTTTGTACCTGTATAAAGTGGCACATCCCAGATATATTCCAATCCTTGAACGTCTTGTGCAAGCGTATCCCAGACCGTGCCGTTATCAACAGTGTATTCAAGTTGAATTACATCACTCGGAAGCATTCCGTGCCAGCGTATGCCGCAAGTATCGCCCGCAACAAGAATTTCTCCGTTGTTCGGGTTCGTAATGTTTATGGTTTTCGTTTTCGGCGGACGATTCGGGAAACCTCCGTTCAAATATACTTCCTTACCAAAGCAGGCGTTAGATTCGATATTAAGGACGGCAAAGACAATATTTGAGTCTGTCGGCGAAAACCGTACCTTTATTGAACGCGTTTCGTCACGCGGAATAAGCATTGATTCGCCCGGATTATAGCCGGAAACAATCGAAAAATCCACACCGGCAACCGAAATATTTGTGATTTCAATCGGCGTGTTTTGTGCAGTTAAATATAAATCCAAATCCTTGTTTTCGCCCGGAATAACCGCACCGAACTTCAAATACGAAGGGTCAATTTTCAGGGTAGGTTTGCTTAAATCGGGTACGGAAAGAGCATATCTTCCGGTATCCAGGCGCGATTCTATAATAAATTCAATATTATGAATATCTTCGCAATCGAGATTATTTGTCCATTCTATTTCAATCGGTTTATAGTTAAACATCGACGAAACAAGCAGTTTAGCATATTGTTTATAGTTCGTTGCATTTAGGTTTTCGACCACAATACCGCCGGTTTCTTCGGCAATTTGCTTCATAGCATCTGAAGCAAATTCATCTAAAGTAACGCAGTTGATTTTTATTCCTGCTGCACGGGCAAGCAAAATTAATGTTGTAGTCTCTATTTCTTTGTTTCCATCGGATACAAAAATCACCGATTTTTCGTATTCTCCGCGCTTGATAATATCGGTTACTCCGCCCGGCTCGACATTAAATCCGTTTTCAATAGCCGAAGTAGGCTTCGAGGCGAGCAAATTCACTGCCGCGAGTAATTTTGATTTATCGTTTGTAAACGCACAATTCAAGTACGGAATTTGCTCGAGACTCATTACGGCAAGTTGCCCACCGGTTTCGGGGAACAATTCGGCAAATTCGCCCGCGAACTGTTTTGCAACAGCAAATTTATTTGCTTCGGCAATCGCCAGATCAACAACTATGCCGGCAGATATTTTTTCTATATTCTGTGCTTGTGGCACCACGAAATTCGTAACAGTCGCTTCAACTCCGTTATCAAATACCACGACCTGCCCGTTGCTTAGATTATACACCGGAAATGCCGTATTATTATAGTAGAAAAAATTTCCCTTCACTGCGGGATAATTCGTGATATCCAAATCATTGATAATTATTTCTGCCCGTGCACTTACTGCACACAGCAAAGCAAGCAAAACAATATATAAACGGGTCATTTTCCCCCCTCCGATAACAAAAATACCAATTTGCTGATTGTACTAAACTTCAAACTACAAATATACTTATAGATTTTGAAATTTACAATTTTATTCTTAAATTTGTATTAGCAAACTTAAATTCTTCGGCAATAGAGGCAGACATATACACTACAAAAGTGCAAACAAATTTTTATTTTATAAATATGAACACATTCGGAAATAATTTTCGTATTACAATTTACGGCGAATCACACGGCAGCCAGATCGGAATCACCATTGATGGAGTTCCGCCCGGACTAAAATTTGATTCAGACACACTTTGCAGCGATATCGCAAGAAGAAAAACCGGCTCTATCGGCACTTCTCCCCGCTCTGAATCAGACGCACCACATATCGCAAGCGGAATTTTCGAAGGTTTTACGACCGGTGCGCCGATAAACATTTTTTTCGAAAATTCAAATACGTCAAGCAAAGATTACGCATTCGTCCGAGACACACCGCGCCCGGGGCACGCAGATCTGACTGCTCGCCGCAAATTCAACGGCTTCAACGACTTCCGCGGAGGCGGAGCATTTTCGGGTCGTCTTACTCTGCCGATTGTTGCAGCCGGATATTTCGCAAAACTAATCCTTCCGGAAGTAGTTTTTTCATCAAAAATCATTTCACTCGGCGGACTCCCGCCGGCAAATGAAACACTCGAAAATGCACTCAAAGATGGCGATTCCGTCGGTGCTGTAATCGAATGCAGAATTAGTCGCGTTCCGGTCGGATTAGGCGGACAATTTTTCGGCAGTATCGAGTCGCAAATCGCCGGGCTGGCTTTCTCGGTTCCCGGAATAATCGGGATAGAATTTGGAGCCGGATTCTCCGGAGCGAGTCTTCGAGGAAGCGAGTTTAACGATACAATAATCGACGAAAACGGAACTACGAAAAGCAATAATTCCGGCGGAATTAACGGCGG
>JAQUZU010000076.1:3177-8393 GCA_028691175.1 Candidatus Kapaibacterium sp.
CGCAGTCACGCCAAGCACGCCAATCAAACCGGAAATCCCCGAATATCTTCTTGCAATTTCCTCCCTAGACGAATTACACGATAAAATCTGCAACTGCATGGCGTGTCCGCTGGGCAAAACGCGGAGAAATTTCGTTTTTGGAACGGGCAACCCGAATGCAGACATTTTGATTATCGGCGAAGGTCCCGGTGCAGAAGAAGATGCACAGGGCAAGCCGTTTGTAGGACGTTCCGGGCAGTTACTGACGAAAATTATTGAGGCGATAAAATTCACGCGAGACGAAGTTTTTATTGCGAACATCGTTAAGTGCCGCCCGCCGGAAAACAGACGTCCTGAAGTTAATGAAATCGACGCTTGCGAACCATATTTGAAACGACAGATCGACTTGATAAAACCGCAGTTTATCCTTGCTTTAGGCTTAACTGCTGTAGATACATTATTTAAGAAGAAGCATAAAATGGGCGACATTCGCGGGAAACTGCAAAATTACCACGGCATTCCGACTCTCGCGACATATCACCCCGCGGCGTTGCTCCGCAATCCGAATTTAAAACGAGACACCTGGGAAGATGTAAAATTTCTGCGTCGTCTCTATGATGAAAAGAATGCAAATCAATAATTAAACATATAATAAAAAACAGGACTATTATGAATATAGCAGTACTTTGCGGCGGTATTTCCACCGAAAGAAACGTATCTCTCGCAGGCGGAAAGGCAGTCTGCCTCGCACTCAAAGCATTAGGTCATTTTCCGCTAATGATCGACCCGGCAAAAGGCACATCATGCCTAATCAATTTTGAAACTTTTACCCCGGAAACGAACGTTACACCAACAAAAGAAGAATTGATGCAACTGAAACCGAGAAATTTGATGGAATGCCTTTCGATGCCGATTTTTAATCAAATCGATCTGGCATTTATAGTTTTACATGGCAAATACGGCGAAGATGGCGTTATCCAGGCATTACTCGAAGCACGCGGAATCCCATATACAGGTAGCGAAGTCAAAGCCAGTGCTCTCGCAATGGACAAGAACACATCGAAATTAATTTTTGCTGCAGCCGGCTTGCAGGTTGCACAGGGCTATCCGATCAGACAAGAAAATTTCAACAATACGGAATATCATCAAGCCCTGAAAGCCGAACTTGGCAACAAAATTGTAGTGAAACCAAACGACCAGGGTTCTTCAGTCGGCGTTACAATTATTGAAAACGGCAATATCGACGATCTCGGTAATGCAATTCGCACTGCAGGTCTCTATTCGGAGACGGTTGTTGTGGAACGCTTCATTCCGGGACGCGAAATAACGGTTGGTCTCATTAATGGTCAGACTTTGCCGGTAGTAGAAATCGCACCGGAAGGCGGCTGGTATGATTTCAAGCATAAATACACTCACGGACACACCGGCTATCAATGTCCGGCAGCAATTCCGGAGGACGTAGCAGAATTTGCGATGAACTGTGCCCGCACGGCTTATTTCGCACTTGGTTGCGACGGTTTTGCGCGTGCCGACTTCAGATTAAACGAGGACAACGTGCCAATCATTATTGAAATGAACACAATTCCGGGCTTTACCGATAGTTCACTTGTACCGATGGCGGCAAAATCAATCGGCATAGAATTTCCTGAATTATGTCAGCGAATTATTAACGTTGCAGTCGAGAAATACAATAAGAGAAATGCAAAATAATGAAAGATATAGATTTATACGGACTGGGCAACGGCTTAGTTGACTTGCAATATCAGATTTCTGATGAAGCAATCCGGGAAATCGGGTTGAAAAAAGGTGAAATGCGTTTGGTCGAAAATATCGACCAAACCGCTTTGCTAAAGGCACTCGAAGGCAAATCGCGCAACACCTGCTCCGGTGGCTCCGGTGCAAACACAATAATCGGTTTCGCCGGATTCGGCGGAAAAGCCAGCTATACTACTGTTCTCGGCAACGACGCTCTCGGAAAATTTTATAAAGACGAATTTAAGCAAATGGGCATCGACCTCTATGCTCCAATGTGGGAAAGCGAACCGACCGGCACATGTTGCGTACTGATTTCGCCGGACGGCGAGCGCACGATGAATACTTCACTTGCGGCGACAGCACACCTTGCTCCGGAACATGTAAACGAAGAGTGGATCAAACGCTCAAAATGGCTCTATCTCGAAGGCTATAAATTCACGCACGAACTCAGCACCGAAGCTCTTTTCCGTGCTGCAGAATTAGCAAAAAAACACGATACGAAAATTGCCATAACTTTTTCTGACGTGTTTATAACAGAAACATTTCATGTGCAACTCGAACGAGCAGTCAAAATGTGCGATTTAGTATTCTGCAACGAAGCAGAAGCACAGTCTTTTACCGGCGAAAAAACAACAAACGCCGCTTTCCGACGTCTATGTGAAATGGTTCCGAATGTTGTGGTAACTCTCGGCAAAAAAGGTAGCATGATAATGTGGAACAACGAAGTTATCGAAATTCCATGCTATCCGGCTACAGCAGTAGATTCGACCGGTGCAGGCGATATGTATGCCGCGGGATTTTTCTACGGCATAATAAAGTTGAATTCTGCAAAACTTGCCGGACATCTTGCTTCTTACGCCTCCTCGCGAGTTGTATCGCAGCTTGGTGCCAGATTGCACGAAAACCACACAGAAATCAGAGACAAAATAATAGAGACAATCAAATAATACGATAAAAAACATGAAACGAACATCCTATATTATTATACTGATTTGCATGTTATGCACAGGTGATTTATTCGCACAGTCCGGCATGCGCTTTCCGGAATTATCAAAAAAATTAGAAGCATATTTTGCCGATGAGTTAATTCAAGATATTCACGACGAACTGCCGGACAACGACAGCTATCAGATATGGGGATGGGACGTTGGAGACTTTTCGGGCGACGGTTACTACGACCTCGCCCTAACTGTCAAATTTTTACGCGATAAACGCAAAATCATGCAAGTCTACTTATTTGTAGATAATGACGGATTTATCTCGAAAGTCGGGCAATTTCCATACGAATACTTTGAATTACCGCTTGAAATCGGCGTATCAATCAAGCAAAATGCCTGCTTTGTAACGAAAAAGCGCAAGCAATTCGATTGGGTAATAAAAGGTTATCGTTTCGACAATGGTGCATTGATTTTATTAGATGATTTCCAGACATATCGTCAAAATCAATATACAGTCGAAAAACACAAAAATTATTCTACATGCGTAAGCGAGACAAAATATATTTTGACCAGCAACAACAACACTGTTTTTGAAGCAAAATATGTTACAATTCCAAGTTACGAACGGGGACGCACGGTATACAAGGGATATGCAAATTCGGTTTCAACGTCTTTCCCGGAATTCGTGTTTGACGGTGCATTTTACTATCAAGGCGACGAAGATGCAAAATATGATATTCGTTCAAACTTCGACAGCGAAAACCTATACTTTTCCATCAATATTGCAGACGACGAAGTAGTATCGACGCGCTGCGACACATGTTGTGGCGACAACATCGAATTATGGTTCGATTTTTATCCGCTACTAACCGGTCAGGACAGACTTTTGAAAGACGTAACAAAGGGCAAGAAAATCAACCCGCGCTCCGAAGCCGATACTTCGATATATTCAATCACGTTTTCGCCCGGAGATTTTCTTGAAATTCCGCCATTTGTAAAAGGCGTAAAATCAACGGATAGTGTTTCGCTTGAGCAAAAACTCGCGGTCAACCGCATCAAAATTGTAACAGCACTAAACAAATCCGGATATAATTTAAAACTCAAAATCCCGTTTGAAGTATTTGGAATTGATCTGTATCCCGCCGAAGAAATGGTCTCCACCGATATCGGCTTCACATTAATCGTGAATGACATAGACAACGAGTTTCGACCGGAAGAAACAGCACGAATCGCCACATCGCAATTCAACCAAAAAATTCCGGCTTCATTCGGCGAACTTACGCTCATTCCGACCGGAATGTGGTATGGCGAAGCAGAAAACGTCTATCACGACGAAATTCTCAAATTGCTAAACGAGAACGGATTTTAAAGAAAAAATTATTATTGCAATTTTTTCTCATAATTATTTGCATTTTTTCCAATATTTTTTATCAGTTAGCGTCTTTTATATACGCTTATACGTAAGGAATTTCAATAAACAAACATAAAAAATGAGAATAACCAAGCAATATACTAATCGCGAAAGTCAATCGCTCGATAAATACCTGCAAGAGATAGGTCGAGTTGAGTTACTCGAACCTGATGACGAAATAACTTTAGCTCAATCGATAAAAAAAGGCGGTTACGAAGGTGGTCGCTCGCTTGAAAGATTGGTTAAAGCGAATCTTCGTTTCGTAGTATCTGTTGCAAAGCAATATCAGAACCAGGGGCTTTCTCTCGGCGATTTGATAAATGAAGGAAATTTAGGACTGATCAAAGCAGCTCGCCGTTTCGACGAAACTCGCGGGTTTAAGTTCATTTCATACGCGGTATGGTGGATCAGACAGTCAATTTTGCAAGCATTAGCAGAGCAAAGCCGTATCGTAAGATTACCGCTTAACAGGGTTGGTGCTTTAAACAAAATCGGCAAAAAATTTAGCGAGTTGGAGCAAAAATACGAACGCGAACCGACCGCTGCAGAACTTGCCGAAAATCTAGAAATGACTATGCCGGAAATTGCTGAAACGATTAAAATTTCAGGCAGACATCTTTCTGTAGATGCTCCGTTTGTACAGGGCGAGGACAATCGTTTGCTCGATATTCTCCCGAACGAACAGCAACCGCCACCGGATTCTGAGCTTATCCGCGAATCATTGCGCGAAGAAGTAAAACAGGTATTGACTACTCTCAGCCCGCGTGAAGGCGAAGTGATACGCTTATATTTCGGTTTGGACGGTCAGGCACTTACTCTCGAAGAAATCGGAGAAAAATTCAATCTTACTCGCGAACGAGTCCGCCAGATAAAAGAAAAGGCGATCAGACGCTTGCGTCATGCTTCCCGTTCGAAGAGCCTGAGGACATACCTCGGATAATTTTATTTTTGATCATAAGAAAAGGAGGATCATTGAACGTAGTCGAGATGCCTCCTTTTTTTCGTTTTTGTATTATAAAACTTAATTAGACAAATGGAAGAAACGAAACCACAACATATAGCTCGTCCGGACTGGTTAAAGATCAAGACGCCGGGCGGGAAAAATTTTGCACAAGTTAAAAGCATGTTGCACA
>JAQUZU010000077.1:0-1308 GCA_028691175.1 Candidatus Kapaibacterium sp.
AATTTCACTTCTTCCGGAATACCACGCAGTTTTGAGTTGCGGGTATTCCGAATGAATATATTTCGCGAGTCGATTTACCTCGCTTGGCTCAGCATCTCCGCCCATAAAGCAAATACAAGTTACGCCTGAGCCATATTTTCCAACGAGTTGCACGATTTTATTAACATCGAGTTCGTCGCCTATATCTTTGCGAAGCCACGGCGAGTGACACCCTTCACACATATTCGGGCAATTGGTTAAGTTAATTGCCAAAGTAATTTCGTCAGGAATTTCCTGGCATACAATATCGAAATTATAAAATTTTAACAAGCAATTTCACCTTTATTTTTTGCATAGTAACGTCGCGCCGCTTCTTTTTTTCGTGCCGCAGAAAAACTGCTGACTCGCTTCATATAGCCAATAATTCTGGTTAAGTAATCAATATTTTTACTATGGCAAACCGGACATTCCTTTAAATAGCGTTTATCTATATGCCCGCAATCGTTGCACGCCGTATTCGGGATATTGAATGTAAAATAATTACAGCCTTCAACTGCGGCAACATGTAGCAGCTGACGATATTGCTTTTGCGAAAGATGCTCTTCCAAATTCAAATGCAGAGCCGATCCACCGGTTAAATGCTCGATATATTGGCGACCATGCAGGCGGAATTTATCGAGAATATTGAGTGAATCATCTTCAACCACATAAAAATAACTGTTATAGCAGTCGCGCGGAACCACATAACCGTCTTCTTTATCCCATTTAGCATGCTTCACACCAACATTTTCCGCCGGAATCATTTCGCAATTGAAAAGTGTGGTTGCTGTGCGATATTTTTTATTGTATGTTTCGACCAATCCGAGCACGCTTTGTACAAATTCAACATATTTCGGATTATCGTTAATTTCGATACCAAGAAATTCGGCTGCTTCTACCAAACCATTTACGCCAACAGTCAAATATTGACGTCCAAGATTAATATATCCGGCATCAAACAGCGGAAGCATCCCTTTGCTGCAAAGATATTTCAGATTTTCATCATAGGAAAGTTGGACTTTATGCACCAAATCGACAACATCCGACAAAAATACCATATAGTCAATTCCCTGTTTATGTGCGTATTGAATGCAACGGTTCAGGTTTATCGTCAGAACGCTCTTCGAGCCGGTCGAAACACCGCCGGCACCCAGCGTGTAACTAAATCCGTTATCCTGAATTTCATTGCGCAGACGGCAACAACTTGCCAAACTATCCGCGTTATCGCTCATATACGTAAAGAAAGAATGTCCTTCGGAGTACATTTGTGCAGCAAAATCGCCCCATTCT
>JAQUZU010000077.1:1408-8213 GCA_028691175.1 Candidatus Kapaibacterium sp.
GTATTTATCGGATAACTCGCGACCATACATAGACTTAAGGCGGTCAGTCAGCAAACGTCTGTTAAGTCTGATGAAGTTTGCTTTCGGAAGTTCACCAACCAAAGTGGCAATATTTTTCTTATCAACATTAGCATTTGCATCGTATTTGCTGCCTGTAGCAGCATTTTCCGCGTTGCAATAGTCCATCAAGAAATTCAAGCGGTCGCGCTCTTCGCGATCTTCGCTATGTTGCTGCCGATAGAGCATATATGCTTTCGCAACTGCAAAATACTGCTCCGCCATAAGCGCTACTTCTACTTGGTTTTGAATTTCTTCTACGCTCATCTGGTTCGCAATGCGAACCTTCGAAAGTACGTTTGTAATATCATCTTCGGTCGCGAATGCTCCAACCGACAAAAAAGCCTTACGAATTGCGTTTTTTATTTTATCTATCGAGAAATACTCTTGCTTCCCGTCTCTTTTTATGATTGTTATCTGAGAACTTGTCATACATCTATCCAAATAATTTTATTATAAAAAACAAGACGAAATATTTTATAAATATTGCAGGTGTGGAAAAATAAATTATACAAAGAAAATTTCAACAGAATCGCGTATTTATTTTAATTTTCAAGCATTTACAGCTTTCACTTAACATTTTCCTTTATATTCAAAACCAAGTGCGGTAACTGCTTCGCGAACTTCGTCGTCCGAGACTTTCCCGGTTACAACAACTTCGGCTTTCGCCACATCTGCAACTGCATTTTCTACTCCACTTAGTTTTTTTAACGCATTTTCTACGCCGGCTTTACAGTGGTTGCAATTCATTCCGACTACTTTATATGTTACTTGGTTTTCAACTTTTTCCATCTTATTATTCCTATTAATAAATTTATGAATCAGGGCATTTGCAAGTAAAGCAAGAAATGCGAGAGTTAATATTTGCTTCCAAATCGGAATTTCCTGCACACAGCAACAATCCGCCGTATGATGTATAACCGCAAACCACTCTGCCGGGAGCAAATTACACATCAAACCGAAAAATATCGCTCCGCAAATTATTCCAAGCAAATATGTATACATGGTTTTATTGCCGAGCACCTTTTTTATCACAAGAAGTGAAGCAATATTAGTTGCAGGACCAGCCATTAAAAATACTAGTGCAGCTCCCGGCGAAATCCCTTTTAACATCAGAGCGGCAGCAATCGGAATCGACCCGGTTGCACATACATACATCGGAGCCGCAACAAGTAATACCGCGAGCATTTCGAGCAAAGGGTATTCAGCAAATTGCAGAAAAAACGAGTCCGGCACAAAAACCGTAATAATCGCCGCAAGTACCAATCCGACCAAAAGATGTCCACCAATATCCTGCAGCATATCAAAATATCCATACCGCAAAACCCGGAAAACACTGCTGTTTTTCGGGTTTTCTGCAGAATCATCAAGTTCGCAACTGCTTTGTTTTTCAACATGTTCAGACGATTCATTAATATTTATTCTATTCTCAACCCAACCGACGAGCACCGAAGTAACGAGTGCAGCAAGCGGTCGCATAATTGTAAACGACACACCAAAAACCGCAAAAGTCGCAAGAATTGAGTCAATTCCGGTTTGCGGAGTTGAAGTCAAAAACGCGACTGTCGCTCCCCTGCTTGCTCCTTCGCGTCGTAACGACATGGCTGTCGGGATCACTCCGCACGAACACAATGGCAGCGGAATCCCGAAAAGTGAAGCATAAAAAACTGATCTCAGGCTGTTATTCGAGAAATATTTTCGGTAGAATGCCCTCGGAACAACTACATGAAGCACACCGGCAAAAAGGAACCCAAGTAGCAAGTAGGGCGCCATTTCATTCATCAATTTCCAGAGAGGCATTAAATATTCCATCACTCTTTGTGCCCCTGACTGCAACATTGCGAACTGCAAACATAATCTTTCGGCTCAGTCTCAATTGTAGCGTGACTAATTCCGTTATGTTCCAATAACTTACGAAGTTTGATTTTTAATTTTTCGCTTTCACGTATATCGTCTAAAGCAACATGCACAGTCATTGCATTTGCAGAAGTTCCGAGTGCCCAAACGTGAATATGGTGAATACTTGCAACCCCGTTGAGTGCGAGAATATTCTTTTCGATTTCATCGAGATCAATAGCTTCAGGCACACCGTCAAGCGAAAGCCGCACGCTCTCCTTCAGCAAGTTCCATGTAGAAACAAATATCACAGCGGCAACAACCAAGCCGATAATCGGATCAATCACCACCCAGCCGGTATATTTTATCACCACGCCGGACACAACTACGCCAAGCGAAACCAAGGCATCCATCGCCATGTGCAAAAACGCTCCATTAACATTTAAATCTTTTTTTCGGTCCTTTATAAAAAAAAGTGCCGTCGCAAAATTAATCACAATTCCAACAGCCGCCACCCAGATAATTGTATCGCTGTTAATTGGTTGCGGATCTGAAAATTTGCGAATACTCTCCACCACAATCATTCCGATTGCTATCAAAAGCAGCGACGCGTTCAGCAACGATGCCAAAATCGTGCTCTTGCTATACCCATACGTAAATCGTTTATTAGCAGTGACTGACGTCATCTTGAAGGCAATCCACGCTACAAAAAGCGAAACCGTATCGCTCAAATTATGCCCCGCATCCGAAAGCAATCCCATCGAATTTGCGAAAAAACCTGCTCCACCCTCTACAATAACAAAAGCAAGATTAAGCAAAGTTCCAACCACAAACGCAGTACTTAGCGTCGTTATGGTATGATCGTGATGATGGTGCCCGTGATCATGTTCGTTGTGCGAGTGTTTATGCTCATTATGTTCCATATTATTCAATTATTATTTCCGGAAAATCAAAAATAATAAATAATTTTCTACAAACCAAAACATTCTTTAGGTGTGGCCAATTTTTTGTAAGTTTTTCCATTTTTCTAATAAACGCATAAGCGTGTTCATTTGAATCGCCGCACATTTCTGCTTCTGCTGGAAAACTTGCACATATTTTCGGATATTGAGGTGTTCCGTGCAAGCGGCAAAAATTGCGTTCATCAAGGTTTACGCAACGTACTCCGGCAGGCTTGCCTTCAGGCATTCCGGGAAGAGCAGACGAAATTGAAATTACGGTACAACATGCAGCACAACCCGCACGACACTCGGTAAATTTTGTTTTCATAAAATCAATAAATCGGATTCTGACGTTTTTCAATCTTTAAATCTTGCAAAGTCGGGGCACTTGCTGCGAATCGGAAATAAAATCCGCGGTTTATCCCCATCGGATACCAATCGAATTGCATGTTCCAGCAGTGCAATTCCTTGCGAACATTGATTGACGGCGTAAGCAAATCGCGATTAATCACGTCAAAAGTCGCATTTCCGGTAATATTCCATGATTGAGTTAATTTCAAAGTAAAACCGATTTGTGCATTTAGCGAGCGATAAATACTGTTTGCCAACGTTGCAGAATAATTAAAGTACATGCTTAAATTCAGCGACCAAGGCGGCAACGAACGAGCATAGCCGGGAGAATTATCTCCCCAAAAGTCATGCTGATCATCGATGCCGTGAATTCGATGCGTAAAGCGTTCGCCGAAAGTAAGCGAATCAGTCAAATTCTGTGCTCCGTTTCCGGCTGTAATTCCGCTTTCAGTAAAGGAAGTCGAAATACTTAACGTTAAATTGCTAAGCCGTGCAAGTCCCTTGCCCGCATCGACAAGCAAAGTATTGATTTTCCGATACGATTCCGTATTGCCAACTTTGACTTTTGCTTCGTCATACAAGGTAAAAGCAGCGGATCCGTTGAAATTAAAATTCGCAATCGGCGGCGTACTGAAACTCATGTTTACGTTACTGAAGCGCAGGCTGTCCGCCGCAAAATTATACGATCCGGACAGATTGAAATTCAAAAGTTGCACCTTCTTATCGCTTCCGGTGTCCTGCTTTACCGTCATCGAAAATACATTCGCGAGAGAATAATTCAAATTACTCTGCAAAGATCGGGAAGCAATTCCGCCACCGTCAAGGTCATAATGCGAGTAAATTACCTGATTTTGCAAGCGAGTATCGAAATACGACCCGTAGAAATCGCTGTTTGACGACATATCCGGAGTAAATGAGTAACCGATTGTAGGCTTAAATTGATGTCGCAACGACTTCATGCCGAACATGTCGGTTTTTAAAATTCCCCACAAAGTAGTCGAAACATTCATTCCAAGACTATAGTAATACTCTGTAAATAAGCCCTTTTCTTCTACATCGGAAGTAGTAGAATCAACTTCATTATAAGTTCTATTTACTCTTCTAAAGTAATTATTAGCATTAAACGAAATAAATGGCGATACCGTAAAATGTCCCAACTTCGGCGAAACAGAAATAGTCGGCGAGTGCTGGATTTTGTTTCTGTTTGCAACAGTAAAAGTACTGTCTGAATTTTGCGATTTTTGCTCATCAAATGTTGCTCTACCCGAGTAACTAAAAGTCAAATCGCGGAGCCAAGAAACGCTGCTTTGAGGCGAAATCAGTGATTTCAGCGGATACAGCGTAGGAATATTCACGCTTAGGCTCGGCAAAGTCTGCGAATAAGTGTCGTCGATAATATTTTGCTCGCGGTTAAATGACGCCGCCCACGAAATTCCGTTGTCGAATGATTCGGAATACGAGGCACGCGAACTAATCGTCGACTGCATGCGGTCATTCAAATTATTCGATGTCTTGCGATTAAAATCAGTCGATGAAAAGCGCATATTAGCGTTAAATTGCGATTGCGGAGTAATTTTATGATCATGCGTCAGAGCGAAACTCCAGTTTTTCGTGAAGTTGTCGTCCGGGTCAAATCGCGTCTGACCAAACTGAATTTCTGCATTGCCTTCGAAACGATTTTTCAGTTTCCAGCGTGTTTTATTCTGCAGATTATAGCCGCCTTTTGTATAGTAATCCACGGTAAATTGCGTATCGTAATAGTCACTTAAAGCAAGATAAAAGCCGAAATCTTCGAGTGCCATACCGCGACGTTTAGAATAGAAAAACGACGGAATTATTAAGCCGGACTGCCTGCCGGTTTTGGTCGGAAAATACAGTCCGAACGGAATAGCAAACACCGGCAGATCTTCGACATAAAATATTATCGGATCAATAAAAATCTTATCTCCGACGCTTACTTTCATTTTTGGCGAACCGAAATAGTAATGCGGATGAGCCGCGTCGCAATTTGTATAGCAACCATCTTGGACAAACAATTCGCTTTCGCTTACCCGTTTAATTTTTGTTCCATAATAAAACGCGTCGCCGAGTTCGGTTTCGCCAACAGAGATAGTTCCCTGATTTGTATGGAAGTTATATAGAATTCTCGACCCCATGAATGACTGCCCCGCGTCGGCAAATTTCGGATAAAGTCTGCGTGCCGGCTCAAGTGTTGTATCTGCTTCTGCCGTCAAAGTAGAGGCGTCAAAATCAAGAATTATTATATCAGAGTTTAGTTTTTGGACTTTATAATCGATTTTTGCGTCGCCGGAAAGCCGCATACGTTTGGACTTAATGTTATACACGAGCGAATCGTTCGCCTGATATTTTACGATTGTATCGAGAGCGGACTTATACACTTTAACGGTATCGCTTGAAAACAAATCGCCACCTGTAGAATCAGGCAACAATTGGGGCAGCACTTGCTCATCAGCCATGACAGACAATGTGCACATCAACAACGTGCAAAGCATAACAGCAATATTTTTCAACGACTTAAGCAAATCACTTCTTATCCATATTGTAGCGTTTTACTCCATCGGAAATCTTAAAGCGGAACGGCTTTTCAAATTTTACGTTTGCTTCGATTTTGTCGAATTTTATATCGATTTTACCGTCCATAGTCGGAAATTTCATATTTATTTTCTTGCCGAACACAAACGATCCGATTTTCACAAAGTCTTTATAATATACTTCATACACCTTTTCAGCGGGAGTTTTCACTTTTGAAAAACGCGATAAATAGTGAATATGACCAAAATCTGCCGGCAAATATACGACGTCGGTATATTCTTTCGTACCATACGAATATTGCTTCATGTCGTCAGCAGTTTTAATCAAAGTATATTTGTCGGCGGAGTTCGCAAGTTGCGAAGTCAAAATACAGATTAAATCTGTGTAGCAAAGCGGGATATTCGCAATTTTGCGGAAATTTTCTTCGCTCGGAGTGCCTTCGAAAAGTTCGCCATTAAATGAATTCAAAAACTGGAACTTTGTCGGAGTAGCAAATAATTTTGCCACGGTAATTCCCAAAGGTCCATGAATCGTCATGCTCAAACTGTCTCGCCCGGCAATTCGAAGTTTAAAATCGGCGGAATTTGAAAGAGCCGGCATTGCAAACTCAATTTCTCCATCCGAATCGATTGAATATAATCCTTTGTTGAAAGTCTTTGTTAGGACTACTTTTTCTTGTGCCTTTTCATATTTTTTAGGCGGTTCTTTTTTTTCCGGCTCTTTGGTTGAACTGCACGCATATAAAAACGTTGCAACCATCAAAGCAGAAATTTTTATCATGTACTTCATTCTGTTATCTAATATTTTATTTATTATATCGTCTAATTAAATCTACAAAATATAAATCATATCTTTATTCCATAAATTTCGCGAATATGTTTATACTGATTCTCGGTATTCAAAAATAAGAAGATTTTACGACAATTTACTAATAATTCGGCACATTTAGCAATAATGGTATATATAACAAAACGAACCGACTTTTCAGCGGCACATCGGCTGTATAATCCGGATTTATCGGACGAAGAAAACAGTCAAATTTACGACAAATGCAGCAACCTGCACGG
>JAQUZU010000078.1 GCA_028691175.1 Candidatus Kapaibacterium sp.
CATGAATTTCAGAAGGTAGTTGACGTATTTACCGCCCATGAAAATATAGATATAATTTCAATGGAAGAAGTTCAGGTACGCAAAGGAAATCTTGTATGGACTTGGTATCCCCACCCTCACGACAAAGAAAACGTACCGGCTGAAGGCTATAAGTCGAATGCGTTTATCGGTACCGGTGCGGCAATACGTCGCAAGGTATTCGACAAAATTGGTGGTTTCTGGGAATTCGGTTTTGAAGAACTCGATTTTTGCACTCGGTCAATAGTCGCCGGTTTTAGCATAAGATACTACCCCAATATTCGAATTTTGCACTATTCTACGCCGACAGAGCGCGATAGTGCTGAACGCTGGATACGCATTTCCAAACAGTATATTCGCTACACATGGAAATACTTTCCGTTCTGGCGTGCATTAGGACGTTCTAACATAATTTTCATTTCGCAACTTTTAATGTCTTTTTTCTCGCGTATTAATCCGATGGCGATATTTGAGGGAATTCTGGCAATGACAATAATGGCTCTGCAAGCTATACGGTCTGAGAGACAGGTTGTCCCGAAGGAACTGCTCAGCGACATTACTTTAGACACGAATCTTGCGAAGACTCAATATCTTTTTTTTCGACTTAAAATAATACATAAATTGAAAAGGATGTTCAACAAATGAAAATTCTGCAATTAGCTCCGCGATGTCCGTTTCCGGAAGATGACGGAGGCAAAATCGGCATTGCAAACATAACGAAAGAATTAGCAAAACGAGGTGCAGAAATCACGCTTGTATATTTTTATACTGAAGATGCGGACGCAAATCCGCCGGAATATGCACGTGAATTTGCCGAGATAATCCCGATTAAACACGACACCTCGAACTCGTTGTTTCGCCTTATTAAATCGGTTTTGTACCGCAAAAGCGTGTATGTAGAAAAGCACATATCGTTTAACGTAAAAGCCGAAATCAGGAAAATCATCAGCAAACGTAAATTTGATTTCATTCACTGCGACCATACGGCTATGATGGCACTCGGTCAATATTGCAGAAAACGTATAAAATGTCCGCTCGGACTACGTCTGCACAATCTTGAACATACAATCTGGCAACGCTATGCCGATTCTCTTCAAAACCTCAGTTTTGAAGAATTATTTGTTCGCGATCAGGCAAAACTTCTGAAGAATTACGAGAAAAAAGTAATAGGACGAGCAGACGTTTCATTTGCAATCACAAATGTTGACGCGGAGTTGGCAAGGAGCATGTCGCCGAAAGGAAACATCGTAATAGCAAGTGCCGGAGTCAATACGGACGATTTCATGCCGGATAATTCAATCGAACGCAATCCGCTCGAGATGATTCACGCAACCGTATATAGATGGAGACACAATATAAATGCAATCGAGTGGTTTATTCGCGAGGTACTTCCAATTATAGCAGCGAAGAACCCGAGTTATACGCTTTCTCTTTTGGGAAAATCAGCACCCGACAGCCTGCGAGACTGCAGTCCGAACGTCGTTTTGCACGGTTATGTTCCGAAAGTACAACCATATCTGAACCACGCAGGAATTTATATTGCTCCACTGTTTGTAGGTGGCGGAATCCGCATAAAAATTTTAGAGGCAATGGCAATGGAATTGCCGGTAGTTGCTTCGTCAATTGCCGCAGAGGGAATCACGGCAACAGAAGCCGATGGACTTTTCATTGCAAACAACAAAGATGAATTTGCATGTTATATTTTGCGACTTTCTCAAGACGAAAACTTACGTTGTGAAGCCGGAAAAAAAGCACGAGAATTTATCCTGAAAAATCATACTTGGAAGAAAAATGTTGGAATAATGTTTGATGAATATATGAAACTAATTAATAAATAAAGGACTTAACAATATGATAAAGAAATTATATGCGTCGAGAATTGATGGAATGAAAGAATCGATTTTTTCAACTATGAGCAAACTCAACAACGAATATAAAGCAATTAATCTCGGACAGGGTTTTCCGGATTTTGATGGTGCAAAATGGATATTTGATGCTGCCTGCGAAGCAATGAAGTCAGGGAAAAACCAGTACGCTCCCGCAGCCGGCATCTATTCGCTGCGTGCCGCCATCGCCAAAGTATATGAACAATATTATGATTTACACGTAAATCCGGCTGACGAAATCACAATTACAGCCGGTGCAACCGAGGCACTATATTCTACAATTAATGCCCTGATTGAACCCGGCGACGAAGTAATATTATTCGAGCCGGTTTATGACTCGCACTTGGCAGACATTTTAGTTGCCGGCGGTACTCCGAAATTCGTAACCCTTCACGCACCCGATTTCTCGTTTGATGCAAAGGAACTTGAGGAAACTGTTACTAACCGCACCAAGATGATTTTATTGAATAATCCGCACAACCCGACAGGAAAAGTTTATTCCCGAGATGAATTGGGAATCATTGCAGATTGTGCCAAGCGAAACAACTTGCTTGTACTGAGCGACGAAGTGTATGAATTTTTGACTTTTGACTCTACCCCACACATTCCGATCGCATCGCTTCCGGGCATGAAGGAACGCACAATTACAATTTCTTCTACAGGCAAAACATTTGGTCTGACAGGCTGGAAAATCGGATACGCAGTTGCTTCTCCGGAACTGACTCACGCCATAATGAGCATTCACCAATGGACTACGTTTGCCGTTAATACGCCGGGACAGCACGCAATGTCATATGCTTTTGGAAAATTAGAAGAATATTTGCCGGACTTCAAAGCACTATACGAACAAAAACGCGACTTAATGCTTGCAGAATTAGCAAAAACAAAATTTAAGGCGTTTAAACCTCTCGGATCATATTTTATGATGGTGGAAATTCCGGATATTCACGGACACGAAGCTCAGGAATGTGCAATAGACCTGGTAAAACGCTGCAAAGTTACCACAGTTCCGCCCGAAATGTTTTATGGCAAGAGCAACGAAGGCAAACGTCTTCTTCGCCTCTGCTTCGCAAAGCAAGATCAGACAATTATTGACGGCATAGGAAATATGGGAAAATACTAAAATAATAATGAATTACAGGGACGGAAAATAAATCGTCCCTGCATTTTATCATTAAACCTTTCGCGACTTTGCTTGTCTAAACTAATGAATGGATGATAAGCACGAGCAACGAAGGTACGAAATGAGCTATTCAATGGCAATACTCAGAGACGACGAAATCATATCCGAACTAAAGAACGGAAATTACGCCAAAGGTTCCACAGCATTTGTGCGCAAACACCAGAATTTTGTTTATAATACTGCTTTAAGATACTTGAATTCGGTAGAAGATGCAGAAGATATTTCGCAGGAAGTCTTTGTGAAAGCACTTGAATCAATTGATAATTTCCGCGGTGAAAGTTCAATAAAAACCTGGTTGTATCGTATTACGAAGAATTTTTGCCTGAACCAACTCCGCAAAAAGAAAATCAAAACAATTTTTTCTTTTAGTTCTGTCGAAGATGACGAAACTGACAATAGGTTCAAAGACGAAAATATATTACCGGATGAAAATATGGAAAATTCCGAGTTGACAAAATCGTTTCTGGCGGCTGTCAATAAATTGCCCAAAAAACAGCGTGAAACTTTCGCTCTGCGCTATTTCGAAGATATGCCTTACGGCGAAATATCCGAAATACTCGGTACAAGCGTTGGAGGACTAAAGGCAAATTACTACCAAGCGGTAAAAAAATTAGCTATAGAATTACAAGAGTTTAAAAATTAACGTAATGAAAACATTAACACTTAAAGAAATGCAGGAACTTTTGCCGGATTATGTTTTTGGCAAACTCGAAAATTCGAACAAGGAAGTTTTCGAACAGAACTTGCCTGCTTATCCGGAAATTCAAAAAGAAGCCCGCGATGCTAAAGCCGTTTTTGCAAAATTTGCATCGACAGACATTGATGCAGCATTTCGCTCACATACTCGCAATCTGTCAATTAAAGTCAATAGCAGACTTGAGCGGAAAAACCGCAAACACAGATCCGGCGGCATAATGAAGTATGCAATTCCGGTTGCTTGCGTGATTGCATTAGCTACTTTTATGTTTAATAAACATAATAACACGCAAGTACAGCAAGTACAACGCGAGAATAGTGTTGCAACAGTTAAGACAATTCCTTCACCGAGCAACGTATCTATACCGGCAGAAGAACACACAAATTCGACAGAATTAAAAAATTCAAATCCGTTGCCGCGTATTTCTAAAAGCGTAAAACCAAATTCAGGCAAAACTAATTTAAGTGTTTCTTTGCCGACGGACGAATTACTTTATTGCACGGCACCCGCTTTATGGTTTGACTATGGACATCAACCGGAAAACGAACATCAAAGTAGCACAATAGTTACAGAAATGCTTAACGAAGATTTAGCCGAACTCGAAGCAGAAGATGCAATTGTAACAGATATTTTTTGTTACAATATCACTTATAATACATTAGAAGAAATAGATAATTCAGAATTTGAAACTATAATAAAGGAAATAACATATGAAAGCAAGTAAAATATTGACCTGGATATTTGTCGTTACATTTGCCACATTACAATGGAATGTAGCGTATGCAAAACCGAACCACCATAAAGGTCAAAAGGCAATGCAAAAACTCAACCAAATTAAGAAAATGAAGATGCTTGAGATTTTAGAACTCGACAATACGGTAGCAGACAAATTCTTGATAAAATATAACGAATGGGACAAAAAAATCGATGAACATCGCAAAAAGACAGATATTGCACGAAAAGAACTCGATTTAGCAATCAGCAAAGGCGAAGACAAGACTTCACTGGCTCAGAAGACTGATGCTTTCACCGAAATTCTTAACGAAATGCCAACCATTATCAAAGGTCGCAATAATGATATTCGGGCAATGTTAGACGCAGAAAATTATGCAAAATTTATCCTTTTCGAAGATCGCTTTATGTTTGACGTTCAAAAGCACATGTTCAAGGCTACTCGTTCTAAAAAAGGAAAAATAATGCCTCCTCCACCATCTTTCGACGAAGATGACGACAAATAATATAATTTTTATATCCCTTCATAATTTTCCGCCCCGGTATTATGCCGAGGCGGATTATTTATAATTTAACTACAACTTTGCGATGCAGTTTTCCGGCAAGCATGAGGTCAATTTTCTCCGGCAGTTCCTCAAGAGACACGACATCGTAGAAATCCTCACCCGGATGAATATTGTATTCTCCGGCTATTTTTTCCCATACCTTTAAGCGCTTTGGCATAAGAGTTGCGGAAGCCGCAATACCGGAAAGTTTCACCCCACGAATAATAAACGGCATAATTGATGTTTCGAGCTTTGTCGAAGTAATCATTCCGCAATTTGTTACTATTCCGCTCGGTGCAATGCATTTTAAAATATACGATAATGACGGACCGCCTACCGTATCAAAAGCTGCAGCCCAGCGACTTGAAAACAAACCTTTTTGCGGATCATCTACAAGAGTCTTTCGATCGATTATTTCGTTTGCCCCGAGTGATTTCAAATAGTCTGCCTCAGATTCTTTGCCGGTAGATGCCGCAACTTCATATCCAAGTTTTGAAAGTATAGACACAGCCATAGAGCCAACCGCTCCGGTTGCCCCTGTAACGAGGATTTTGCCACTTTCAGGAGTAATTCCATGCTCTACAATATTCAGAACTCCAAGTGCCGCCGTAAATCCGGAAGTACCATAAATCATTGCTTCCTTTAAAGTTAAACTCTGCGGACGCGGGACAATCCACTTATCGGGCGAGGTTGCATATTCGCAAAAACCACCATAGTGATTCATTCCCATATCGTATCCGGTAACTATTACTTCATCTCCTATTTTAAATTTCGACGACTGAGTCGCTACGATTTTGCCGGCAAGATCAATACCGGGAATATGCGGATATTGCTTCGTAATTCCTTTGTTGCCGGACGCAGAAAGTGCATCTTTATAGTTCAATCCGGAATATTCTACCTCGATAATTGTCTCAGTAACTTCCTTATCGCCATAATAGCGTAATCCTATTTCGTCAATCATTTCAATTTGTTTAAGAAATTTTCCGTCAGCCTCGCGCACCACAAGTGCTCTGAATTTGTCTTTCATTAATATCCTCTATTTTTCGATTACTTAAATTTTTCTTGTATTTATTCAAATAAAGACGTAATTTAGAATACTTTTATTATAACAACAGTATGTCTATTTAACAGGATAAAAGGAAATAGTTCTATGGCTTTAAGATTTATGACGGCAGAAGAAGCCGCTTCATATATAAACAATGGCGACAACCTGGCATTCAGCGGATTTACCGCAGCCGGTGCTCCGAAAGTAATTACAGTTTCACTCGCTGAAAAAGCAGCCAAACTCCATGCTGAAGGCAAGGAATTTAAGGTAGGAATGCTCACCGGTGCATCTACCGGCGATTCACTTGATGGCGTACTTGCAAAAGCAGATGCGGTCAAATTCAGAACACCATATCAGTCAAACAAAGATATGCGTTCGTCTATCAACGATGGTCGCGCTCCATATTTTGACCAACACCTTTCACACTTGCCTCAGAATCTTCGCTACGGATATTATGGTGGAATTAAATGGGCTATTATTGAAGCTGCAGACGTAACCGAAAATGGTGAAATCCTGCTTACATCAGGTGTGGGAATTGCTCCGACTGCTGTTAATATGGCAGAAGGAATTTTCATTGAATTGAACTCATATCATCAGAAATCACTGCGCGGAATGCATGATTTATATACTCCGCTCGATCCACCATACAGACGCGAAATTCCAATCTACAAGGCTTCCGACCGTATCGGCGAGCAAATTTTAAAAGTAGATCCCAGCAAGATCCTCGGCGTGGTAGAAACCAATCATCCTGATGAAGTTGGTGCTTTTGCTGAAGGCGATGCAGTTACACAGCAAATCGGACAAAATGTAGCTAATTTCTTGTCTCACGAACTCAAAACCGGCTTTATTCCATCGTCGTTCCTCCCTATTCAGTCCGGCGTAGGTAATATCGCAAATGCAGTACTCGGAGCACTCGAAAAAGATAAAGCAATCCCACCATTTGAAATGTATACTGAAGTTATCCAAGATTCGGTTATCGGCTTGATGGAATCAGAAAAATGTAAATTTGCAAGTGGTTGCTCCTTGACATTATCTAAAACTGCTATGGACGAAATGTATTCGCATATCGACTTCTTCCATTCAAGAGTTGTATTGCGTCCGCAGGAAATTTCAAACAATCCGGAAGTTGCTCGCAGAATCGGTATTATTGCAATGAACACTGCACTCGAAGCCGACATCTACGGAAACATCAACTCAACCCATGTACTCGGTACCAAGATGATGAACGGCATCGGCGGCTCCGGCGATTTCACCCGCAATGCTTATGTTTCAATTTACTCTTGCCCGTCAGTTGCAAAAGGTGGCAAAATCAGTGCCTTCGTACCAATGGTTTCGCATCTTGACCACAGCGAGCACTCTGTTTCAATCATTATTACAGAGCAAGGTATCGCCGATTTACGCGGTAAATCACCAATTGAAAGAGCAAACACAATTATTGAAAATTGTGTTCATCCGGACTATAAAGAACAATTACGCGATTACATGAAAATTTGTGCTAAAGGTCAAACACCGCACAGTCTTGCCGCTGCATTCGGAATGCATACTCAATTCCAAGAATCCGGCGACATGCGCAACGTTGATTGGAGTAAATATACAAAATAAGAAATGCAAAAAGAATTTGCTATAGACTATTTCATTCAATATGGGCGGATATAAGTCCGCCCATATCTTTAGTTAATCAATTACTATTATAAATAAGTCATTTAAAGAGGTTATCATGAAAAAAAATTTACTCGCTGCGTTATTATTTGGTCTGTGTGCTGCAGCACCATCATATTCAGCAATAAAATTCGGTAGTGGCGACATTACCGCCGAACTAGGTGGATTTGTTCGAACCGACATTTTCTGCGATACTCGCGAAAACTTTGAAGTTCGCGATGGAAACCTTACCCTTTTACCGAAACCGGAAAAACTCGGAGAAAATAACGAGGATCTAAACGAAAATTTCCGCATGCACTTTTTATCTTATCTTACACGACTAACGCTTAAAGTACATGGTCCAAAAA
>JAQUZU010000079.1 GCA_028691175.1 Candidatus Kapaibacterium sp.
CGGTGAATCATTACCGGACGGTGCGGCATGTTGTCTGCACCGATATATTCCAGCTGGAAGCGTTCCGGCAGGTTGTAATCGACCTGAATTGTGCCGAGCTGCCATTTTCTGCCGAGAGCATCGCGAACCATAAAGTCAAGTTTCGGACCGTAGAATGCGGCTTCGCCGAGTTCAATTATGGTCTTCATGCCTTTTTCTTTCGTAGATTCGATGATAGCAGTTTCTGCTTTTTCCCAGACTTCGTCGCTACCGATGTATTTTTCTTTATTTTCCGGATCACGAAGAGAGATTTGCGCTATAAAATCGTTGAATCCCAATGTGCCGAATACGGTCATTACTATATCGATTACTTTCTTGAATTCGTCCTTTAATTGATCCGGCATACAGAACAAGTGGGCGTCATCTTGGGTAAATCCGCGGACTCTTGTCAGACCGTGCAATTCGCCACTTTGCTCGTAGCGATATACTGTGCCGAATTCCGCATAGCGCAACGGCAAGTCTTTATATGAGCGTGGAGCAGAGTTGAAAACTTCGCAGTGGTGCGGGCAGTTCATCGGTTTGAGCATGAACTCTTCGCCTTCGCACGGAGTCGTGATCGGGCGGAAAGAGTCAGCGCCATATTTTGCGTAGTGCCCGGAAGTTACGTACAATTCTTTTTGTCCGATATGCGGAGTAATTATCGGCAAGTAGCCGTATTCTTTCTGCAATTGACGCATGAACTGCTCGAGTTTTTCGCGCAGTGCTGCGCCCTTCGGTAACCAAAGCGGAAGTCCCTGACCTACTTTTGTCGAGAAGGTAAAGAGTTCGAGTTCTTTTCCGAGTTTGCGGTGATCACGTTTTTTAGCTTCTTCGAGCAGGGTCAGATAATCTTCGAGCATTTTCTTTTTCGGGAATGATACGCCGTAAATACGGGTCATCATATTGCGGGTTGCGTCGCCCTTCCAGTACGCTCCGGCAATATTCGTGATCTTGAAGAATTTAATCATTCCAACTGACGGAACGTGAGGACCGCGGCAAAGATCGGTGAATTTACCCTGACGGTAAATAGTAATGTCCTGACCTATAAAACCATCGAGAAGTTCTACCTTGTAGTTGTCGCCGATTTTCTGGAAAAAGTCGTGAGCGTAATCCCAAGATACTTCTTGGCGTTCGAATTCGTAGTTTTGCTTGATTAATTCGTTAACTTTTGCTTCGATAGCCGGTATGTCGTCCATCGAAATTTTTATGCCGTCCGGCAATTCGATGTCGTAATAAAAGCCGGTCTCTAAAGCCGGACCTACGCCGAATTTTGCTCCCGGATAAATTGCTTCTACGGCTTCCGCCATAAGGTGGGCGGAGGAATGCCAGAAAATGTGCTTGCCTTCGTCGTCGTTAAAAGTTAAAATCCGAATGTTCGCGTCTTCGTTAATTGGACGCGAGAGATCATGTGGCTGATCATTTACTACTATACCCAATGCCTCGCGAGCAAGACCCTGCGAAATCGACTTCGCTATGTCCAGCCCGGTTGTGCCGGCTTCGTATTCTTTTACGTCGCCGTTTGGAAGTGTGATTTTCATCTAAAATCTCCATTATGTGATATTGTTTTTCGCATTATAAAGCCGAAATCGCAAAATTGCTTACGATACGGAAATACAAAATTACGATAAATATTTGAAATTGCAATATATCGAAAAAAATATTTGTTATTATCTGTAAAAATTATTATTTTGCCGATATACAATAAACCAAAAAGGAGACGACATGATAAAATACTTATTTCCGATAATTGCAATGGCATTTACAACATTAAATGCCGGAATTGTTGTTAATGAGATAATGCCGGTTCCGCTTGGAGATGAGCCGGAATGGGTAGAACTATATAATAATTCAGACGAATCGGTCTCGTTTGAAAAACTTTATATTCAAGATGCAACTACCGCGAATCCTTTTATTGCGATTACGCTCGAGCCAGAGCAATATGCTGTAGTTACAAAAGATACTGCAGCATTGCGGGCATGCCGCAATATTCCGGACAATGTGCAATTGATTTATATGAAATTGCCGGGGTTAAACAACGATGGCGATATGGTTACGCTCCGGGATGCGGATTTTGTTACGCTGGATTCGTTTGCATATAAGAATAAGCCGACCGTAAGAGGATATTCGTTCGAGCGAATTGATTCGAAATTGCCCGCAGAGGGAAACTATTCAGTCTCGCAGAGTGTTGATTCCGCTACGTGCGGATACAAAAATTCGCTTTCAAAAATACAGGAAGAATCAGGAGTGCAGGACGGCAACGAATTTGAAATTATTATTTCCGAAAATCCGTTTCGCAAGGGGATTGGTCGCAATTGCACAATATCTTTTAACGGCGGATATGGCGAAGGGCTTTTCTCGCTGTCGATTATTGATATGCAGGGACGCTGCGTCTCGGAAATAGAAACGCTCAAAAGAACCGGTAAAATAACGCAAATCGATATTTCCGACGCACTTCATTCGCTTGCTGTCGGGGCTTATTTTGTTAAAGTCGATGTAAAAGAAATCGGCACATATAACGAAAAAACCGAAACTAAATTGATTGTGGTCGGGGATTAGTATGTGGCGACATTTCCGGAAAAGTGTGGTTTTGATTGCGGGCGTTCTGCTGGTAAGTGCCTGCAGTTCGTCTGTCAGATTCTCTTCCGATGTTCACACTGTGCCGACGAAAAGAATTGCAAAATCAAAATACGGCACGACTCCGTCAAAACCGCGTGTGCCGGATTGGAGCAAAATTGATACTCGAAATTTATCGACAATTCGCAAGGAAATTATCGAGGAAGCCGAAAAATGGTATGGTACGCCTTATTGGTACGGCGGGGAAAATCGAAAAGGTACAGATTGTTCGGGGTTTGTGATGAGCGTGTTTGAAAAGTGCGGAGTAACTCTCCCGCGAACTGCAGCACAACAAAGTCAATTCGGGAAAAAAGTATCATTGGAAAAAGCCACTGCCGGCGATCTCGTGTTTTTTTCGAGAGGCGATAAGGTTTCTCATGTGGGAATTTATGTTGGCGACAGCACAATGCTTCATGCATCGTCGAGTTTAGGCGTTACTTTGCAGGGTTTAGCCGAATTTGGTGGGAATCCGGCATTTTACTCCTGCAGAAATGTATTAGACTAATTCTTCCAAACAGGCATTCTTAGCGTTACGCCGGTACAGCCGTCTTTGTGTTCAATATTCATCGACCCGTCATAAAGCGACAGAATTCTCTTTGCAATTGCAAGTCCGAGACTTAAACTATGCTCTTCAAATAATGTTTTGTTGAATTGCGAGAAGCCGCTGATACTGTAAAGTGCAGCATTAGAGAACGGAAGTCCAACGTTCGATATTGTCAGATTTAAGATTGTATCGCTGACTGTGTGTGAAATTACTACGCTTTCTTTGCCCTTCGTGAACTTGAAGGCATTATCTAAAACTTCGGCAACTACCTGCTCGAAGTGTTCGTTTTGCATTTTGATTCCGCCGGCAAGTGGAGTGTATTTTACTTCCGGCATATCCGGATAACTTGCTTCAGTACGTGCAATTACTTTTAAAAGAATTGCGTTTGCGTTTCGGGCGTATGCTTCCGGTGGAATGAATTTGGGGAATTTATAGTCCAACAAACTGATATAACTAAAATAGTTGTTAAATCTTTTTTTGAGTTCTAAGGCCGAACTATAAATTTTGTCTGAATATTCTTTGACGTTTTTTGTGCTGCCGTTTAAATATTCCTCTGATAATATGGCTGAATAATTTTGGATATTATCCAGTGGAGCCTTCATGTCGCACGGCATATTTTCAAGTATTTTAACGCAGAGCGAATCCAGATTTTCGTTAAATGTGTCGCTGAGTGCCTGATGTTTTCCGAGCCGCGAAGTTACCGTCGAAATCAAATCCGCTTCAGTGAAAGGTTTGGAAATATAGTCGTCCGCTCCGAGGTTCATTCCGCGTCGAATGTCGTCTTTTCCGGTGCGAGCCGTCAGGAAAATAAACGGAATAAGTTTCGTTGCCGGGTTTGCTCTAATAATGTCGAGGACTTGGAAACCGTCCATTTCCGGCATGTTGATATCGCAAATTATCAAATCCGGTTCGTTATCGAATGCTAAAATAACGCCACTCTTGCCATTATTGGATTTTAATACGTCGAAACCGCGTATTTCGAGCATTATTGAAATATTTTCCAATAATGGCTTTTCATCTTCAATTACTAATATCTTTTTCATGCTAAATCCAAATTTATTCTGCTAACCAGATTTTCAAAATATGATTTCCATTCAATGTAAAATATTACCGCCTCAACATTGTAATAGTGTCTTTTGTGGCTTGTTTTATTTTAGTCGCCTGACTGTTATCTATTATAATGCCTTTGTCTGCAATGTCTTCGTTGGCAGTATTCTCACCGGAGGTGTCTTCGCTCGCCTTTTTCTTTAGAACCGATGATTGCTCAAAATCTTTATTTTCGATTATCAAATCGTGCCGCTCGTAGTAGAATGTTTCGCTCTGTGTATCCTGCAACATCATTCTGTATTGGTCGGCTAATTTCGGATAGAACCACTTTACGCGGTCATATAATATCTTTATAAATGCTTTGTGCCGTTTCGAAGTTTCCGCTACTGTTTGCCTGAACTCGGGCAATTTGGAACGATTATCGTACTGCTCTTTTTTAATTTTAAATACTGAATTTATATATAAAAAGATAAATTTCAATACTTGCGATTCGATCATAATATCAAATCCGGATAAACCTTTGGGATATCCGGAGCCGTCGTAATTTTCCCATATTTGTTCGAGGAACCTGACCGGAAGCGACAATCCGCCGAATTTCTCGATTTCGAGGAGAATATGTTCCCAATGAATAAAGTAGGTATTGCGCTCATCTTCTGTGAGATTTTCCGGATCGGATAATTTGAACCGATCAGGCATAAAATTCATTGCAAAAATAAAAGTGTGAATGCTGAGCAATAATGCGAAAAAGTGCGTCGAATCCAACTCTGTGGTTGAACCGATTTGACTTATAATTATATCGCAAGTTTTAAAGAAATCAACATAGTAAATAGATTTAAAATCGGACAGCGAGTCGTTCAATTGTGGTAAAAACGAACTAAAACTTGTTGCCTGAGCACTATTAATTGAATCAATCAACTCTTTATTTTTTGCTTCTATTTCCCTGTGAAGCAGGCGCATTCGCTGCATTGTCTCGTAACGTGCAAAGCACAGCCGTATCGCTTGCGTAAGTTCTATTTCGCTAATCGGCTTTTTAATAAACATGAATGCTTTAGCGCGATTTGTCAGTGGAACTATTGTTTCCGGCTTAGCGTCTTTAGTTAGAATTACGCGAACAGAATCCGGCAGATATTGCATCGTTTCTGCTAAAAATCCTCCGCATATTGCCGGATTTGTGCGTGTTTCGGCAATGATAACTTGCGGAGATACTCCTTTTTTAATGAGTTCGAGTCCGGAAATTGTGTTCTTCGAACCAACAATCTCGTAATGCTTTGACAAGAGAGTCTCGAGAACTTTTAACAGTTCTCCGCTACTTTCGATAACTAAAATTGTACCTCGCGATTGGTTTGGTACAAGAGCAGCGGCTTTCGAACGTGGCACTATTGAACTTTGCATATTTAACAGATTAAAAACGTTATTGTGAGTATATAAAAAAAAGACGGCTTCCACAAAAAAGAATTGTAAAATAGAAAGATATACTTATTTTTTAAGCAAATCTCTGATTTCTATTAGTAATTTGTCGGTCGAAGATGGTTCCGGTGGTGCTTCCGGTTGTTCTTCTTTTTTGCGTTTAAGCGAATTTAGCATTTTAATCATAGCGAAAATTGTTATTGCTATAATAATGAAATCGACTGTCTGTCCGATGAAATTTCCGATATTCAGCGTTACTGCCGGAATTTCTTTGCCGGCAGAGTCAAGGCTCGCATTTTGCAAAATTATTTTCCATTCCTTGAAGTCCAGCCCGCCAAGCAATAAGCCTATTGGAGGCATGATGAGATCATTTACGATTGAAGTTATGATTTTGCCGAATGCACCGCCAATTATTACGCCAACTGCCATGTCGATTGCGTTGCCTTTTACGGCAAAGTTTTTAAATTCAGATAAAAATGACATCTTGTTGTTCCCGTAAGTAGTTTATAAAATTTTGTTTATGCTTTTGGATGCGCAAGTTTGTATGCGTCTTTCAGACGCTTGACCGAAACATGCGTATATACCTGGGTAGAAGAGAGCGAGGCATGCCCGAGCATCGTGCTTACGCTGCGAATATCTCCGCCGTTATCGAGAATATGCGTCGCGAAGGAATGCCGCAGCGTATGCGGTCCTTTATGTTTAGATTCAGCGACCCGGGTCATTGCCGAATTAATTATTCTGTATGCCTGATTTGCGGCGAGCGGAGTGCCGCGTCCGTTAATAAACAGCGAATTGCACCGAGTGCCCTCCGGCAGGAGTTCTTTGCGAATATCGACATATTTTTGAATTGTGTCGAGTGCCGAACGTCCGATCGGCACAGTGCGCTCTTTGTTTCCCTTGCCGAGAACTTTTACGCTTTGCGAGGCGAAATCAATCGAATGCAGCCCGAGTTGGAGTGCTTCGCTGATGCGAAGTCCGGAACTGTACAGCAATTCGGCGAGTGCCTTATCTCGCAAGCCGGTGGGGGAAGATATGTCGAAACTATCCATTAACGCGGAAATTTCCTGTTCGTTCAGATAGTTCGGAAGCAACTTTTCCTTTTTCGGCGAAAGAATGTTTGCGGTCGGATTTATCGCGATAAACTGTTTTTTCTTTAGAAACCTGAATATCGACTTTACCGCGCTGAGTTTTAGTTTGAGCGTGCTTTTTGCGTCGTTTTTGTCGTCTAACCAGCCGAGAAACGGTCTAATATCGTTTGTGGTAAGTTTTTCGATTTCGCAGTTTTGTAGATCGTTTGTTTTTAAAAAATCGTAGAATTGTTCAAGTGCAATACGGTATGTATTGACTGTATTTTGCGAGAAATTTTTTTCAATCTCGCAATACTCAAGAAATGCCGATAGCGCCTGATAAAATTTCATAGCTAATCCACTAATTGATTTTTAATGGCATAATGCGTGATTTCTGCGTTGTCTTTCATGTTCATTTTTCGCAAAATATGCGAGCGAAACGTGCTGATGGTCTTAACGCTGAGGTTTAGTTCTTTCGAGATTGTCGAAACGGATTTTCCGCTGGCAATCATACACATAACTTGATATTCGCGGTCGGAGAGAGATTCATGCAGCGGACGATCCGATGACGGATTCAGATTGGTTACGAGAGCGTCGGCAACGGTATGCGAAATATATTTTCTGCCGGTCGAGACTGTGCGAATAGCTTCGATCAGTTCGTCCGGAGCGGATTTTTTATTAATATAGCCCGCGGCTCCGCTTCGCAACGTGCGGACAGCATATTCTTCCTCGCGATGAACGCTCAACACCAGAACCGGCAATTTCGGGAAATCGAGTTTGATGTCTTTCAGCGTGTCCAAGCCACTGCGACCGGGCATTGTAATATCGAGGATAACCACGTCGAAACTTTGCTTGCGGAGTTTCTCCATTAATTCGTAGCCGTTACTTGCCTCGTCGGCTACAATCATTTCCATTGTGTCCTCGAGGATCTGCTTTAATCCCTTGCGAACTATAGCGTGGTCGTCTGCAATTATTATTTTTATCATCTATTTATAACTTCAATATTCTCGATAAATTTTTTTTAAAATAAACGTATAAACTTTTATAATAGTGTAAAAGACTAAAAAATTACCGCGGAATCTCCAAATAAACTTCGGTTCCCTCGTCCGGAATGCCGGAAATTTTTACGCTACCGCCTACAGATCGTGCCCGCTCATTCATCGCGAACAGCCCGAAGGAGCTCGGTGCATCAATTTGTTCCTGGCTGATTCCTACTCCGTTATCGGTTACGAATAATTCGTATTTGTCCGGTAATTCGCGGAACAAAACTTCTACTGTGTTCGCTTTTGAATGTCGGATTGCGTTGGTCAGCGTTTCCTGCAAAATCCGGAAAATCACAG
>JAQUZU010000080.1 GCA_028691175.1 Candidatus Kapaibacterium sp.
ACCACGCTCGGCAGCGATTACGGGGGCAAATACGATAAAATAATGGAACTATGATGCTGTATAAAATATTATTGAAAGAGGGCGGACTTCCGCAATTTATAGCGGCGATTGCCGGTTCGATTATCGGACTGATTTTGCTGATGGCTTCTACGCAGTTTTACTTTGATATAAAAGGCGTTTTGAATGAAAATTCCGACCTGATTAAGCCGGATTATCTTATAATAAATAAAAAAGTTTCGACGCTTACCACTGCCGGATTTAGCAAGGCGACTTTCCGCGAGCGCGAAATGGCTGAACTACGCGAGCAAAAGTTTGTAAAGGAAATTGCGCCGTTTGTTTCGAACGGATTTGAGGTGAAAGCCTACTCTAATCCCGGCTATAATGTGCCGGCGATTTATACCGATATGTTTTTCGAGGCATTGCCGGACGAATATCTGGATATTCCGCAAGAACTCTGGAAATGGGCACCGGGCGATTCGATTGTGCCGATTGCCGTGCCACGCGACTATTTGAACCTGTATAATTTCGGCTATGCGCTTAGCAAAGGTATGCCGCAAATTGCCGGCTCAATGATCAGCATGCTGAAATTTCAATTAACCCTGACGAATAAAAACGTAGAAAATGCGACTCAGCCGCAGACGAAGTGCACCGGACAAATTGTCGGGTTTACAGACAGAATAAATACGATTCTCGTGCCGCGCAACTTCTTGATTTATATGAACAAACAGTTGAATACAACTGCTCCGGCTCCGTCGCGTATTTTAATCGTTGCAAAAGATCCGTCGGATAAATCCATTCCGAAATTCCTTTCCGAGCGAAATTACGAGACCAATAAAGAAAAACTGAAAAACAGCAAACTTAATATCCTGCTGAATATTATGATGAGCGTGCTGACCGGACTCTCGCTGACGATAATTTTCTTGTCGTTTATGACTTTTACTCTGGCGTTCCAACTTTTGATTACGAAAAAGCAGGAGAAAATCCGCACTCTGTTATATCTTGGTTTTGGCGTGCCGCAGGTAATAAAATACTATGTTGCGATGTTTGTTTCGGCAAATGTCGGAATATTTGCTTTGGCGTGGATTGCCACTTCGCAACTCAAAGACGAATTCTTTAAGGTGATGATTGATTTTAACTTTCCGGTTGCGGAGGGAACGTCTAACACCGTTATTTTAATAGGCTTAGGCATAACAGTTCTGATAACCGTATTAAACACGTTCTTCCTGTTTTCTAAGGTTGCGGGAATGGATAACGGCAGAAAATAATAAACACAGATTAACAAATTATCATTATACATATGACCATATTTGCATGTAATAACTTGACCAAAAAATTCGATCGCGATATGCTGTTCGAAAATATTTCTTTCGGACTGGAGCAGGGCGAACGTCTCGGAATTATCGGGCGCAACGGTATCGGGAAAACTACCCTGTTGCGTATTATCGGCGGAAAAGAGGAACCGGATACCGGCGAAGTTGTTTTTAATAAGCAGGTCAGATACGAGTATCTCGAGCAGCAGACATATTTTGATTCTGATGAAATTGTCCTTGATGCCGTTATGCAGGCGAAAAAGGAAAATTATGCCTTGCTCGAAGAGCATAGTGCGATTATGTCGCAATTAAATGTTAAATCAGATCCGAAAAAAGAGGCACGATTAATCGAAATTAATCATCGTCTCGATTTGATTGATGGCTGGAATTTGGAGAACGAGGCGAAAAAAATTCTCTCGAGGCTCGGTGCTGAAGATATTACGAAATCGGTAAATTCACTATCCGGCGGGCAGAAGAAACGCGTTGCGCTGGCGAAGGTATTGCTTTCGGAGCCGGATTTGCTGATTCTCGATGAGCCGACCAACCACCTTGATGCCGATTCCGTGCAGTGGCTGCAGGATCGCCTGATGAATACCGGCGGTTCGCTTGTTTTTATTACTCACGACCGGTATTTTCTTGATGCGGTGAGTACGCGCATTATGGAAATTGATCAGAAGCGGGTTTTCCATTTTGCGGGGAATTATCAGGATTATCTCGAGAAAAAAGAGGCAATAATCGATATTCATAACTCTGCCGCAGAGCATAATCGTACGAAATTGCGTACTGAACTTGCGTGGTTGCAGCGCGGAGCACGGGCTCGACGTACAAAGCAGAAAAGCCGTATCGATTGGATTTCTAAAATGGAGGAAACGACCGGTAAGATAAAAGAAAAGAAGATTAAAATCGAACTCGGCACGTCATTTCTTGGCAAGCGGATTATTGATGCGAATTATCTGACCAAATCGATTGGCGGAAAATTGCTGTTTAAAGACTTTACGTATATTGCAAAGCCCGGCGACCGCTACGGAATTATCGGACCGAACGGCTGCGGAAAATCAACTCTGCTAAATACGCTTGCAGGACTTACGCATATCGACGCCGGTTCGCTGAAAATAGGCGATTCGGTTAAAATAGGATTCTATAAGCAGGAAATAACCGATTTAAAGGACGACCATACCGTGATTTCTGTGCTGCGAGATGTGGCAGATTTTATCGATTGCGGCGTCGGACGCGAGCGTTATCTTACGCCGCGCGATTTGTTGCTGAAATTTAATTTTCCGACTCAGCAGCATTCGTCGCTAATCGGGACGCTTTCCGGTGGCGAGAAACGTCGGCTGTCGCTTTGTCGCATGCTGATGGAAAATCCGAACGTGATCTTCCTAGATGAGCCGACCAACGACTTGGATATTCCTACTCTGACTGCATTAGAGGAATATCTGGAGGATTATTACGGCGTATTGCTGATTGTTTCCCACGATAGGGCATTTCTCGATCGTTCGGTGAATTTTATATGGGCATTCGAAGAGAACGGAAAAGTCAAAGAATATCCCGGAAATTATTCGTTCTACCTTACAAAAAAAGAAGAAGAAATCGCGAAACAGCGTAAACTGAATGCCGAACTCAATGCTCAGACAAAAAAGAGTTCTCCAAAGCCTGAAAATGAAGCACAGGATAAACCTGCCGGACGCGTGAAAAAACTATCTTACAAAGATCAGCGAGAATTTGATTCGCTCGAGATTGAAATTCCAAAACTCGAGGCAGAACGAAAGTCGCTCGAAACAGAAATGTATTCGTTGCCTCCGACTGAATACAAAAAAATAGAAGAAATAAGCGTTAAATTAGGCGAAATTAGCGAGCAAATAGACGAAAAAACCATGAAATGGCTAGAAATCTCCGATAAATTGGAAAAACAACTAAACGGAGCAAGTTCCGCGAGTTATGGCTTAAATTAAATTACGTAAAAAAAATAATATGCAAAAATCAATCGAATTAATTCTAAAAATCGATCAAATCAATGATTCTTCTCTGATAAAGAAAATTGTTGCAAAAAAATGCGGGCTGGCAATTGAACAGATTAGCGATATCGAATATCTGAAACGTTCGCTTGATTGCCGGCAATCCACGCCGAAATATAAACTTATAGTCAATGTTTATACGGAGGGCGAGAAGTCGCTTCCGGTTAAAAATGTTTTTCCGGATCGATTAGGCTCGCATACGGCAATAGTAATTGGAGCCGGACCGGCCGGATATTTTGCAGCTTTAGAATTGATTGCAGCCGGAATTAAACCGATTGTTCTCGAGCGCGGCAAAGACGTGAGCGGGCGACGCAAAGATTTGAAAACCATAATGCAACTTGGCGTGGTAAACCCGGACTCAAATTATTGCTTTGGCGAAGGTGGTGCGGGAACTTTCTCGGATGGAAAACTCTATACTCGATCGAATAAACGCGGCGATATTCGCAAGGTTTTACAAACTTTTGTCGCCTATGGGGCGGATCCGGATATCTTGGTAGACGCACAGGCACATATTGGCTCGGATAAACTGCCGCAAATTGTAGCTGCGATGCGAAATTCAATTCTGGAGCATGGTGGCGAAGTGCACTTCGAAACCAAAGTCACGGGATTTCTGCAGCATGAAAACAGTGTTAGTGGCGTAAAATGCGAAAACGGCGAAGAGTATTTCGGTGATTGCACGATTCTTGCGACCGGACATTCCGCGAGCGATATTTATTATATGTTTGCCGAAAATAAATTTGCCATTAAAGCAAAGCCGTTTGCGGTGGGATTTCGAGTAGAACACAGCCAGGAGTGGCTGAATAAATTGCAGTATGGAGAGAAATTTTATAAACAGCTGCCGCCGGCAACCTATAAACTTGTTGCACGCGGAGTGGGCGATAGAGGCGTTTTTAGTTTTTGCATGTGTCCGGGCGGAATAATAATTCCGGCTTCGACTGCCGAAAATCAACTTGTTGTAAATGGAATGTCGGTCTCGAAGCGCAATTCGAAATTTGCAAATGCTGGTATTGTAACGAGCGTAGGCGATGAAGATTTCTTTGAGTTTGCGGAGTATGGCGAACTTGCCGGATTGAAGTTGCGCGAGAGCCTCGAAAGCAGTTTCTACCTCGGAAATCCGGAGAATTTTCAGTCCGCACCGGCGCAGCGCACGATTGATTTCCTGAACGGAAAAATTTCGAAATCGCTGATTGAAAGTTCGTATATTCCGGGGCTGGAATGTGTCGATTTAAACAAACTCTTTCCGCGGAAAGTCGCTGAAAGTCTGCGAATCGGCTTGGGGCAGTTCAATAAGCGAATGAAGGGCTTTGTTGGCGAAAATTCGCTTGTAATCGGGTTGGAATCGCGTACAAGCACTCCGGTCAGAATTCCGCGCGACGCCGAGACTATGGAGCATATAGAACTAAAAAATCTATATCCGTGCGGCGAAGGTGCCGGATATTCCGGTGGAATAGTTTCGTCAGCCTTGGACGGCATAAATGTAGCGAGGAAAATTGCAGAAAAAATTCAAAACTAGTTCTTTTGTGGGGACGTATTTAAATCGTTATATCTTTCAATAAAAGCGTCATAGTTGTCCGTTACTATCATTAGTTTGTCGTGTTCTTTCAGTTCTGTTTTCCCGTTTGGAACAAAAAACTTTTCGCCTCTTTTTACCATAATCGCGAGCGTTTTATCGGGCAATGCCAGATTCATTAATTTGTTTCCGGCAGTAAGTGATTGCGCAGTAATGTCAATTTCCGTGGCAATAGAGTTAATGTCGTTTGAAATATCGACGTCAAAATCTTCCAATTGCTTTATTTCACGTGGCTTTTCGGCTAATCCGAGCCACTTGGCAACCAACGGCAAAGTTGAGCCTTGAACTAACAGCGAAACCAGCGTGCAGAAAAATACAATGTTGAAAATTAATCTTGCGTGCGGTACATCGGCGGCTAAGGGCAAAATTGCGAAAATAATCGGAACGGCACCGCGAAGTCCGACCCAGGAAACAAATAATTTATCGCGAGATCCCATCTTGGTAAATGGTAGGAGACAGAAGAATACAGTCGCGGGACGAGTAATAAAAATCATTAAAAAACTAATTAACAAACACGGAATAACCAGGGGTACAAGTTCATGGGGATTCACTAAAAGTCCGAGAGTTAAGAACATAAGTAACTGACTGATCCATGCAAGACCGTCAAAAAACTTAAGTGCTGAGCGCTTCTGAATAAATTTGGAATTTCCAATTATTAATCCGGAAATATATATTGCCAGATAGCCGTTTCCTGAAAGATAATAAGTAGTAGAAAAAATAAAAATACAAAAGGTTAGGACCATTATCGGATATAGCGAAGTATTGGCGATACGAATTTTTTTGAGTATATATACAGCAATTTTTCCTAACACATATCCGGTAATAGCTCCGATTCCCAGCTGAATAATTAACGAAAATCCTGCTTGCCAATAGTTAACTTCGCTTGTGCTGTTGATTATTGAGATTAGCGTAATCACTAGAATATATGCCATGGGATCGTTACTTCCACTTTCAAGTTCAAGCAACGGACGCAAATTGTTTTTTAGATGCATGCCTTTGGAGCGTAATATTGAAAATACGGAGGCAGAGTCCGTTGAAGACATTATTGCGGCAAGTAAGAGAGGCGTAAGAAAACCTATACCTGCTGCTTCCGGAAATAGTGAGTCAAGTACTATCCAAATCAAAAATCCCGTAAGGAATGCGGTAATAAACACGCCAAACGTAGCCAAAATAACGCCTTGAAACATTATTGGGCGTATTTCTGAAATTTTCGTGTCTAATCCGCCCGAAAACAAAATGATACACAGAGAAATTGTGCCAATTGTTTGAGCGACCTGTATGTTCTCGAATTGAATGCCGAGTCCGTCGCTTCCGCAAATCATACCTACGGACAAAAACAATAATAACGCCGGAATACCGAATTTGCTTCCGGTATTTCCAACAAAAATACTTAAAAAGAATAAAAGGGATAAACCGAGCATTATAAGTTCTGTTTGTATTTGCATATTTTTTGGGATTTATTATGAATGTTTTCATTACCTAACGAATATATTGTGCAATTATTGTCTAACATTTTAAAAATGCAATAACAGACGCGATTTTTCGTTTTTAGATTTTTAGTTATAGGTCTGAAAAATGAAGAAAATACTTGACTTGGAAATAATAAAGTTAGCGATAAGAATCATTCCGGCGTTGATATTCATTTTTTTCGCGGTCGCTAAAATCGAAAATCCTGCAGAATTCGCTAATGAAATCGGAAATTATAAACTTTTTCCGATATTTTCAATAAATCTGATTGCGATAATTCTTCCATGGGTTGAGCTTATTCTCGGTTTTATGCTTCTTGCGGGAATAAAAATCCGCTCGACAGCATTTTTTACAGGCATACTTTTGCTCGGATTTATCTTGGCAGTTGTTGGTGCAATGGCACAGGGACTTGATATTAGTTGTGGCTGCAGCGGACATAACTCTCCGAAAGTCGGTTTGCCGAAGATTCTCGAAAATACTGCTCTGCTGATTTTATGTATTCAAACATTTCTGAATCCGGAATCAAAATATTCTTTATCTGCTTCGACCGTACGCTAAATGAATATAATTAATATACTTAACGAATTTATCGCAAAGCCTGCAATGGCATTGCTTGCCCCGCAGCGTTGCCTTGTGTGCGGCAAAATTTTGGTAGATGATGAATTTACTAAGGCGTGCATGTGCAAAAAATGCTATAATAATCTGCCGTTATTTACAAATTTTGACGAAATGAACACGCGCTTAATCGGAAGTGTTTCGCGCGAGGGGCAGGCGGTCGACCGCGCGTTCGGTATGATAAATCGTCGGCAGAATTCAAAATATATGCAGCTGATTTATAATTTGAAGTACTATAATTATCGAATGGTCGGCTATGAGCTCGGCAGGGAACTTGCCGCTTATATGCAGCAATGCGATTTTGTCGGGTTTGATGTTGTTATTCCGGTGCCGATTCACGCTGCAAAGAAGCGCGAACGCGGATATAATCAATCCGATTTGATTGCAAAGGCGGTGGGCGATGGTTTAGGCATTCCTTTCGATTTGAAGTCCGTGAAACGCATTGTTTATACTAATACGCAGACGAAACAGGGGCAGGGAAATCGGCATAAAAACGTAGAGGGAATATTTCAGGTTGATAATCCGGAGAAGTTCCGCGATAAGTGTGTGCTTGTTGTTGATGACGTCTTCACAACCGGTTCAACAATAAACTCGGTGGCACTTGAACTCAAGGCTACCGGTGCAAAATCTGTTTGCGCTGCTACTTTAGCAGTTGCATAAAAAAAGAGATATGCTTAACATATCTCTTTAAAGTACGCCCGAAGGGACTCGAACCCCAAACCTTCTGATCCGTAGTCAGATGCTCTATCCAATTGAGCTACGGGCGCATCTATGGTATTACCAATAAGTCTCGAAAAATTAGAGATACGCCTAGCATATCTCTTTAATAGTACGCCCGAAGGGACTCGAACCCCAAACCTTCTGATCCGTAGTCAGATGCTCTATCCAATTGAGCTACGGGCGCATTATCGGCAAATAATTATTTGCCGTTTTTCAAGCTGTTTAAGAATTTAGCCATAGAAGCTTTTCTATTTCCGGCAGTGTTTTTGTGAAGAATACCACGGAGGCTCAATCTGTCGAGTAATCCTGTAGCAACT
>JAQUZU010000081.1 GCA_028691175.1 Candidatus Kapaibacterium sp.
TGTACCACATGTACCACTTGTACCACGTGTTTGTATACGGTTCGGGGAAAAATGCACAATTTCATTTATGGTTCATAGAAGCCACTTTCACGAACGTAGGCGTCATTGCGGGCTCGACCCGCAATCCCCTAAAAGCCCACACAGTGATTTTTGTAATTAGCGAATAATTTTGTATATTTGTAGTTTGATTATTTAGACGAATGGCACAAAAATAAATGACAGATGAAACTGAAAACCCGATACTTGCGGGGCTGAATTCACGCCAGGCAGAGGCGGTAAACGTCCTCAGCGGTCCTCTACTGATTATTGCGGGAGCGGGGAGCGGCAAGACCAAAGTTCTGACTCATCGGGTGGCAAATCTAATTCGCAGCGGAGTTAAGCCCTGGAAAATATTGGCACTTACATTCACAAACAAAGCCGCAAAGGAAATGCGCGAGCGTATCGCAAAAATTGTTTCGGAAGAGACTGCAAAGCAGATTGTTGCCGGAACTTTTCACTCGGTGTTTGCGATGATTCTACGGCGCGAAGCTGATAAAATCGGCTATACAAGCGACTATACGATTATTGATACGAGCGATGCGAAGACGCAAATCAAGAATATCATGAAGGACTTTTCGGTTGATCCAAAGGAAGTTCCGCCGCAGGCTGTTCTCTCGAAAATTTCCAACGCCAAGAACCAAATGATGTCGCCGTCCGAGATGGAAGCGCAGTCGCACTCCCGTGCCGACGATATTGTTGCCTCGCTTTATACCGAATACCAACGTCGTCTGCTTGCAAATAACTCGATGGATTTCGACGACTTACTGCTTAATATGGTGAAACTTTTCCGCAATGCGGAGATGCTGGAGAAATATCAAAATCGCTACGACCACGTCTTGGTTGACGAGTATCAGGACACAAACCGCGTTCAGTATTTGCTGATTAATCTCTTGGCGAAGGCTAAGCGCAATCTTTGTGTAGTCGGCGACGACGCGCAGAGCATTTATCGCTGGCGTGGTGCGGACATCCGCAATATTTTGGACTTTCAAAAGGACTACCGCGACGCAAAAACCGTCCGGCTCGAGCAGAATTATCGCTCTACAAAAAATATCATCGGCGCAGCGGACTGCGTGATAAAGAAAAATACATCGCAATTGCCCAAAACACTCTGGACAGACAACGAGGATGGCGACCTCATCGGGCTGAATCAATACGAAAGCGAACGCGACGAAGCGAACAGTATCGCGCGGAAAATCGATTCTATAATACGGCATGGGGAGTTCTCGGTCAATGATTTCGCGATTCTGTATCGCACGAACGCACAATCGCTTGCGTTCGAAACTGCGTTTAACAGCCGTCATATTCACTATAAAATCTTTGGCACGCTGTCGTTTTTCGCCCGTGCCGAGGTTAAAAACGTACTTGCATATCTCCGCCTGCTGGTTAATCCTCGCGACGATATTTCCCTCCAACGCATCGTGAATGAGCCGCCCCGCGGCATTGGTGCTACAAGTATGAAGCGGATTACCGAATATGCGAAGACGAATAATATCTCGCTTTTCGATGCATTTAAGTCTGCAGAGATGATTCCCGACCTGCAAAAACGTGCAATTGTCGCTATCGATAATTTTACGAATATGATTCTCTCATATACGCAGGTTGCAAATATGACTAATCCTGTTGATGATGTTCGCGAATATATCGAGAAGACGCAACTCCTTGATTTTTATAAGGAAATGAACACGGACGAGGCAAAAGACAAAATTCGGAATATCGGGCAACTCGTGAGCAATTTGCGCGAAGAGTGCATCAAAGACCCGGAAATGACTCTCGGGACTTACCTGCAAAACGTCAGCCTCACAACCGATGCGGACACAAAGGACATGGATGCCGAATGCGTAAAACTGATGACTCTGCACTCCGCAAAAGGACTTGAATTTCCGTATGTATTTATGCCCGGTGTCGAGCAAAATCTCTTCCCGCTTGTGCGCCCAGGCGAAACCACAGAGGACGAACTCGAGGAGGAACGCCGCCTGTTTTATGTAGGAATTACACGCGCAGAGCGCAAACTCGAACTCTCATACTGCATGCAGCGCTTTAAATTCGGCGAGACAACGCCGGCAATCCCTTCGCAATTTCTAAAGGAAATCGACAAAAAATATCTCGATATAGGCGAAATATCCGAAGGTGCCCGTAGCACGCGAAGCCATGCGTTTGTAAAGAAAAAATACGACGAATATAGCCAAATTCCGCAAGAGACCTACTCTGATTTCGACGATATTCAGCCCGAACCTCGGCATTTTATCCCGAAAAATACGCGGAAAGTCGCGGCACCGTCGAACACACGACGAAATATGCCGCTGTTCCTGACCCTGAAAGTCGGCGACATTGTCAGCCATAAACTCTTCGGCTTGGGCAAAGTCGAGTCGATTAGCGGGCTTGCCGAAAATAAACAGGTAAAAGTCGCGTTCAAAACCGTCGGCGTGAAAAATCTCTTGATCAAGTTTGCAAATCTCGAAATAGTTAAAAATTTATAATCGGAGAATATATGACAAATAAAATAAAAATCGGAGTAGTCGGCACAGGGCATCTCGGCAGTATTCACACAAAAATCTGGAGTACAAACCCCGAAATCGAACTCGTCGGCATCTATGACGTCTCAGAGACCCGTGCTCGCGAAATCGCCGGGCAATACTCGATAAAATGCTTTACTTCGCTTGATGAACTCATCGCGAAATGCGACGCGGTAACTATTGCAGTTCCAACGATTTATCACTACGAAACAGCGAAAAAATGTATTCTTGCAGGCTTGCATTGTTTTATCGAAAAGCCGATAACGCAGACCTACGACGAGGCTCTCGAACTTATCCGTATGGCACACGAGCAGGGCGTTTTGATTCAGGTCGGGCATGTCGAACGCTTTAACTCGGCTCTCACTGCGCTTCGCGGGCAGGACATTAACCCGCTGTTCATCGAGGGACATCGCCTCAGCCAGTTCAAACCGCGCGCGACTGATGTTTCCGTCATTCACGACCTTATGATTCATGACATCGACATTGTCCTCTGGCTGACCAAGTCTAAAGTCAAGTCTATCGAAGCCAATGGCGTTGCGGTTCTGACCGACACACCGGACATCGCAAATGCCCGAATCATATTCGAAAACGGTGCCGTTGCAAACCTCACAGCAAGTCGAATTTCTGCACATCCGATGCGTAAATTGCGCATTTTCCGCAAGAACGCATACTTCTCGATTGATTTCGCAAATAGAAATGTAGAAGTCTATAAAATATATGAAGACGGGGTAGCCCCTTCCTCCGCAGATGCGGAGACCGCACCGAAATCTCCGGCTATAATGCTCGGTACTATTGAGGCAGGCATAAAGAATAAAAATATCTTCTTCGAACAGCCCGCTGTGCCGAATATCAACGCAATTGAGGAGGAACAACTTGCCTTTATCCGCTCGATTTCCGGCGAAGGCGAAGTACTGGTTACGGGCGAAGCAGGAGCAGAGGCTCTGCGAATTGCCGAGAAAATTAACGAAATAGTCATAAAACATATTCACGAAACTCTCTAATCCGCTATGGCAGTACTCATTTTGCTTGTGATATTCGCGTTTGGGCTGGTCTATCCGATTGTGATCTATCCCGCATTATTGGCGATATTTAGTCGCGCTTTCAGCCGAAAAGTAAAGGCTGACAGCGACTTTTGCCCGGATATCAACATAATTATTGCCGCGTATAATGAAGAAAAATACATCGCACGAGCCCTCGAATCAATAGTAAATTCAGACTATCCGCCCGAGAAAATCCACGTACTGTTGGGTTCCGACGGCTCGAACGACGGAACTGTCCGCGTGGCTGAATCTTTCAAAACTGCGCTACACTCTCTCGAAGTGTTCGATTTCGCCCGCATGGGGAAGAACAATGTTATAAACGAGTTGGAGACAAAGGCGACTTGCGAGTTCGTATTTTTTATGGATGCGGATTTCAGGCTTCATGCGGATACTCTCAGGCAATCTGCTAAGTACTTTGCAGACCAACAAGTTACCGGAGTGATGAGCCGCCTTCGGATTGTCGTCTTGGAAAATGGTGGCGAAGGAGCGCAGGGCGAGGGTGCGTATCAGCAATTCGAGCGTCTGCTTAAAATGAAGGAGTCGGCGATTTGGACAACGGTAAATAATTTCGGCTTTTATGGGGTTCGGCGCGCGTGTCTTCGGCCAATTCCGAATGCGAACGTCTGCGACGATATGTACAACGTGCTTTCCGCGTCGCTTGCGGGCGGGCGGATGGTCTTCGCGAACGAGTCGGAAGTCGATGAGGTGCGCGAGAAGTCGGTAGGCGAGGAACTGCATCGGCGGATTCGCTTGGCGGCGGGTGGACTTTCTACTTCGTTTGCCGTTGGTGAACTGTTCAATCCGTGCCGTGGCTGGGTGTCCTGGTTCTTTCTTTCGCATAAATTTTCGCGATACCTGTTTCCGCTCTGCATGCTGGGTATGATTATCCTAACTCCATTAATACCAAACACTTATAGCGACTGTTTCGTATTGCTTGCAAGTGTTCAGGGTGCGTTTTATCTGCTCGCGCTGTTGGGGTGGCTGTTCGAGAAATTCGGCTTGCACAGCAAATTATTTTCATTTCCGTACTTTTTCCTTGTGATCAACGCAGGAGTATTCTTGGGAATCATGAGGTTTCTCTCCGGCAAGCAAAATTCCGTCTGGGAGCGAATCGACACACGTAAAGCGGCACCACGCCGATAAGATATGCAAGCGATTTTGCTCATAATTTTCATCGCACATTTTGCTTTCGGCTTTCAGTTATTTGCCGTCGGAACTTTTGGCATTACTGCACTCGAAGTCGCCGTCTTGCTGTTTTATTGCGTTTTCTTTGTGAAAGTATTGCGTGAAAACTGCAAATTCTCAATTCCGCGGCACGCATTGCCGGCTGTTCTCGGGGTGTTTATCGTCTCGGTTATTCTCTCCGGCGTGTCGCTTATGACTTCATTTGCAAGTGCGGAGATAATTCAATTCTTCAAGACATTTATTCATTTGATATTCCTGATGCTACTAACCGTGCTCGGGGTGTCTTATGAGTTCGATAAAAAACTAATCGACAATATTTTTAAATTGTGGCTGATTCTGTCGCTACCGATTAATATTTTCGGGATATATCAGATTTTTGCTCGTGCATTCGACTTGCCGCTTGCCTGGCTGGAATATACAAATGTTACCTTGGCTCTGCGTGGCAGTACCGATGCGGAGGATGTAGTCAAGCAACTGAGCCTGCAGTTCGGGAATTTTTTCCGTGCAACCTCAGTATTTTCCGAGCCGTCAGCCCTCGCCGCCTTCAATCTCAATGTATTCATATTGTGCATCATACCTTATGTGCAAAAAGCCAAGCCGCTAATAAAATCCAAATTTCTGTTAATTTCCATCTTTGTGTTCTGCGTTGCGGGGCTGTTTCTAACCTTTTCGCTAACCGGAGTTTTGGGTTGTGCACTGATTTTGCTGAGCATTCTGTTCCTGGAGGCAAAGAAAGTTCGTATCCGCATTCTAAAAATCATCATTGCGGGAATTATATTGCTTATTCCGGCCGATTTGCTAATCGAGGATTATACGGAAACAAGTGTTTTTGAACTATTCTCTCAGCGCATTACCGGTATTCTGGGCGGAAACGACCGAATGGCATCAGACGGAATCGACGGCGAATCTTTTGCAACGCGTGCGGGAGCCTTTGGTAAGTCATTTGATATTTGGAAGACTTCGCCAATCTTTGGTGTCGGAATAGGGCTGACTCAATACAACAAGGAAGTCGATTTGAATTTCTCCGAATTTACCATTATGGCGGTGCTGTCCGAACTTGGTATCATCGGTACGGTAGCATTTATTGCATTTTTTGTGTTGTTGTTCAAAATCACTCTGCAGATGAGGCGCCATGTTGCCCGAAATGCTTTGCCTGATCCGTCGCTTGCACGGCAATACGGGTTGGTTTATTACCTGCTGTTAATTCAATTCGAAATAAACTTTATTACAAGTAATCACTTGGTCGCGGCAAATTTATGGATTCATATTTTGCTGGTGCTGATACCTGTCGCGAATTACTTGCGTCAAAAATATGGGGCAATTACTTTTACTATATTCGATAAGTCCTTTAGAGATAAGTACTTACGTTAGTTTTTCTTGCGAAGATTATAGACATAAGCCAAAATCTCTGCAACAGCCTTAAACAGTTCCTCCGGTATCTCCTGATTTACTCTTACGTTATAGAAAATCGTTCTTGCAAGCGGAGGGTTTTCGACTATCGGAATGTCATAAGTGCCGGCTTGCTCGCGAATTTTCGCCGCCATAAAATCCGCACCTTTTGCAATCACAAACGGAGCATTTGACTTCGACGGGTCATACTGCAGAGCAACTGCGAAATGTGTCGGGTTAGTTATCACAACGTCGGCTTTCTTGATGTTTTTCATCATAAGCGAACGAATTCGTCCTGTCATCAACGAGCGGAAACGTGCCTTAACCTTCGGATCGCCCATCATTTGCTTTGTCTCTTCCTTGGTTTCCTGCTTGGTCATTTTCATGTCCTCCGCGAACCGGTAGCGTTGATAGAAGAAATCACCGACAGCAATCAGAGCAAAAGCAAGCGTAACTTTAACATATAACTCCAGACTGACTTTGACCATGAACGCCCCAATCTCCTGAAAGGGCTTTTCGAGCAGCGTCAGAACCTCCACATGATATTTGCTCAGCACAGTCCACGTTATCAGTCCGAGAAGAATTAATTTCATAAACGATTTGATCAACTCGACGAAAGATTTTCCGGATGCGAATATGCGCTTAATGCCCGGAAGCGGATTGAAAATCTGCTTAAAATTCAGTCCTTCCGTGAATTTCTTGGTCGCAAATTTCAGTTTTACTTGCGAGACTTCGCCAATAAATGCCGCCGCAAAAGTAAACAGTAACAGTGGGATCAGTAACTTAAACAGCACCCATATGATGTCGGTAATTTGTTTCATCGAATTGCGGTCTGTAAGGTCGATTGTCGGGGCGTTACGAAACATATACTTCATAAAATCTTCGATACCGTCAATCGTTGTACCACCCAAAGCAAACAGCCCAAAGCCGCCAATCACTAATACAGACACAATTGTAACATCTTGACTTTTCGAGACTTGCCCGCGTTGCCTCGCTTCATTTAGCCGTTTCGCACTGGCATCTTCGGTTTTCTCTTGACCTTCTTTGTTCTCTGCCATTGCGTGCTCCTATGTGGTCCTGATCGGATTAAGTGTCATAATAAATTCCATAAGCGAGTGCTCGAAGTTGCCGAACGAAGTCTTTGTAGAAAACGCAAATAGCGCCAGAGTAAGGAAAACAATCAGTAAACCGACTGCAATTTTAATCTGAAAACTCAACATAAATATGTTGGTCTGCGGAGCAATTCGTGCCAGCAAAGCTAATGCAAGATTAGTCAGAAATTCCGCAATCAACACCGGTGCGGCAAGTTTAATCGCAATAATAGTCACATTAGTGATAAAATTTGTCAGTAGGGTATAGGTCGAACCGGTGATCTCAAAAGTGCCAATCGGCACTGCCCGTACACTCAGATATATACCTTCAATCATCGTGTGATGTCCGTTTAGAGCCAGAAAAATCATTAAAACAATCAATTCGTTTAGTTCGCCGAACATTGTCGGTGTGTCCTGGTTTGCAAATACGGCGGATGCCTGAAATCCTAAATTCACATCAACCAAGCCACCTGCGAACCTCGCTGCCCAGAAAACCGTATTACACGCAAACCCAATAATTGCTCCAAACGTAAATTCCTTCAGCACTAAAAAAATCAAATACCATAAATGAAAGTCTATCTGCGGTTGCTCATACC
>JAQUZU010000082.1 GCA_028691175.1 Candidatus Kapaibacterium sp.
ATTTTTTCGATTACGATTTCGCTGCTTGAAGCATTTTCAAACAGACTAAGCAACGAATCTTTCGGCGTATCGAAATTCACACTGCCAAAATCAACAAAGTCAAGTGCAGAAATTATTTGCGATTCATAGCCCATACCGCTCAGGGCGATTTGCTTCGAGTCGAATCCGGTTATCACATTCAGAACAGCCGAATATTGCTTGGCTTGCGTCGGGCGAAATTGTATTTCGATATACTCGCCGGAACCAGCACCAACATCTCGCGGCGGAAAATTACTAACCACAGAAAACGCCGCAGAATCTGCGCCGGTTATTGTATAATCACGAAGTACAAACGGAACTGTACCGGTATTTGTAATGATATTCGAAAAAGTACTGTCGCGAACCGTTCCGATTAATTGTCGGCCGAAATCTGCATTTTGCACCGTGTAATCCGGCATACGAACAGCAAAATAATCTTCAGAAACAGCCTCTTGAATTACTAACTCGAAGTTTCGGACACGAACATAATTATCGTTTGTGCCGGCAACAAGATATTTCGAATCACGCGACCACTCGACATCGTTAATTGCAAACGAATTTTCGCTAAAAGTATAAATCAAAGAATAATCTTCGCCCGAATAAATTGCCAAAGTGCCGTTATCGTCCGCTACAGCAATTGATTGCCCGTTATAACTCCACGCAATATCAGTAATTTTTCCGGTAGTGACTGCAACATTTGCCACCGGCTGCCCACTCTTGGCATCAAGTATATATAATGTTGCGTTGTTGGATGCCGAAACTGCAATCCGGCTATTGTCCGGACTCATCGCAACAGCATTGCACGGCGGTACAGGTACCGAAACCGTTTTGATTTCCTCGAGCGTATAAAAGTCATAAGCCGTTACCATACCGTCTGATGTTGTAGCTAAAAGTTGCGAACCATCCGGCGACGCTGCAATACGATTTATCTGCTCGGTGCTTGTCGGAGTATATTGCGAAGTATTATCGTTTAAATTTTCGATACGCACCCGCCGCTTGGAATCATCACCGGTAAGCAACGCGAGACGCGTGCCGTCGCTCGAAAAGCACATTCCGTCTGTCCAGGATTGCATTCCGGTAATAGTACGCAGAACCGAATAATCGACCGCTGACAAAATTTGCACGGAATAATCGCTCATCGCAACGGCAATTTTCGAGCCATCAGGACTATATGTTGCCAACATATACATATATACCGAATTTTGCGTGCAAATATTCGCGCCGGTCGCTGCGTCAAAAACTTTAAAACTGCGATCCTCGCCGCATGTGGCAATATATTTAGAATCCGGACTAAGCGAAACAGACTTCACATAGTACGAATGAGCACGAAACTTCAGCTGCGTTGAGCCGGAACTTTCCAATTGCTTGATACGCATAAGGCATCGTTCGGAATTTACTCCCGGCAAAGTATATTGATATTTCAATCCCGGAGTTGCCGCAGAAATGGTTTTCCAGATAAATCCGCCGTCCGTAGATATTTCTATTTTGACCGTATCCGCATCCGGAATGCCGTCCCAAGTTATCACCGAATCGCTGCCGGCAACATACACCTCGCCACCATTCGGCTCGGTAATCACAAGCGTATTGCCCTGACCACTGTTTCCGCCACTACAATAAAAAAAACTGCCCGCACACGCGTTCGAAAAAACATTAAAGCGCGTAAATTGATAGTTCGCTTCAAACGGCAGAAATTCAACAGTAAACTCCGCGTCGCTTTCCGGCTCAAGCAGCAAACCGCCACTCGGAAAATCAATCAGGCGAAAACGCGAATTATCATTCGTAATACTGTCGATTTTAATCGAAGTTGCCCCGCTTACAAATTTTATTTTTTTCTGTGCATAATTGCCTGGCTCAACCGCGCCAAAGCGAATTGAATTGCTCGGCAAAATCGTCATTTTCGGCAAAGAATCGAAATCGACAGAATAGCGTTGCGAAGTTGAAAGATTCATCTGCGGAACAGAAATCTCCACGCGGCGATTATCAGGACAGCCATCAGACAGCCATTCCAAAGTACATGGTTCTCCGCCCTGTGCGCGTGTCAAAATATCGCGATACACTTTTTCGGCTTCGGCAAGCGTAGTTATGCTCTCAAAATATTCGCCGCCGGTGCGTTGCGAAATATCTTTTAAAATCTGCGGAGCACGTGCGCCAAGCACTACGCAATAAATTACCGCGTCAAGTTCGCCGGCACGCTTTACAATTGCATCGGCGTTTCCACTGGAATAGCCGTCCGTCAGAAAAACTATTGTTCGCTTATACTTTCCACGCTCAGCCATCACGAGGCTGCCGAACATTTTATTCAACAGTCCGGCGTCAAAATCGGTACCTCCGTTCGGACTTAATTTTTCAATTGCCGCAATTAATTTCGCACGATCCGACGTAAAATCACAATTCAAATAGTTATACGAGTCAAAACTTGTAACCGCACATTCGGATTTTCCGAGCGGAATTGCCTCGACCCAGACTTTTGCCGCCGCCTGTGCCATTTTAATTCCGTTTCCATACATAGAACCGGAAACATCAATCGTCAGAATCGCACTCAATGCCTCCGGCGGAACCGGAAGCGGACACGACAAAGTTACATCCGGACGAGCAACGCCGTCTTCGGTTAATAATATGTCGTTATTGGTAAGATTTTCAGCAATGTCGCCGTTTGCATCCAGTACAAATATTTTTGCTTTCATGTGTGGATATGCAGATTGATCGATATTATAAACAGAAATACTCTGAGCAAATCCGCAGAAAAAGCCGAATATCATCAAAAGCAGAAGCAGCGATATTTTTTTCATTTTTATTTCTCAAGAAATTGTGTTGATATTTTAGAGACGAATTGACGAAAAATAAATTTTTATACAAAAAAATAAGCCCCGCCTTTCGATCGAAAAGCAGGGCTGAATAAAACTAAAATGCTCGGTTTTATTTTGACTTTGTAAATAATGAAGCGCGGAGATAATCGCGGTTCATCTTTGCAATAAATCTAACTGAAACATTTTTCGGGCAAGCAGCTTCGCATTCGTACATATTTGTACATCCGCCGAAACCATCTTTTTCCATTTGTTTAATCATTGCGAGAACACGTCTCTTGCGTTCAGGTTGTCCCTGTGGCAACAGAGCAAACTGACCAACTTTTGCCGAAACGAACAGCATTGCAGAGCCGTTCGGGCAGCTTGAAGCACATGCACCACAGCCAATACAAGCAGCGGCATCCATTGCCAAGTCGGCGTTTTCTTTTGATATAGGCAAATTGTTTGCATCTTTTGCGTTACCGGTTGCAACACTTACGAAACCGCCGGCTTGCATGATTCTTTCGTATGCAGTTCTGTCTACGACCAAATCTTTGATTACAGGGAATGCCTTATTTCTAAATGGTTCTACATAAATCGTGTCGCCATCTTTGAATTTTCTCATGTGCAATTGACATGTTGTAGTACCGTGTTCATGACCGTGCGGAACACCGTTAATAGTCATGGAGCAAGCACCGCAAATGCCTTCGCGGCAATCGTGATCGAAAGCGATTGGGTCTTTTCCTTCAAGAATTAATCTTTCGTTCAGAATGTCGAACATTTCAAGGAAAGACATATCTTCTTCGACGTTATCAACGACGAATTTTTCGATTTTGCCTTGTTCTTTACAACATTTCTGTCGCCATACCATTAAAGTAATTTTCATTATTTATAGCTCCTTACGGCAAATTTTACATTTTCGTATTGTAATTCTTCTTTATGTCTCAATGGTTTCTTGCCAACGCCTTGGAATTCCCAAACGCCGACGTGAGCGAAATCTTTATCGTTTCTCATTGCTTCACCATCCGGATACTGGTGTTCAGTACGGAAGTGGCTTCCGCAAGATTCATCTCTTTCGAGAGCATCATGTACCAAGACCTCAGCGAATTCCAAGAAGTCAGCTACTCTCATAGCTTTTTCGAGTACAGTGTTCAAGTTCTGTGCATCGCCTGTAACGGTTACGTCCTTCCAGAATTCTTCGCGAACCTGCGGGATAAGTTCGAGAGCCTTCTTTAAGCCGGCTTCGTTTCTTGCCATACCGCAATATTCCCACATAATTTTACCGAGTTCTCTGTGGAAGTAAGTAGGAGTATGTTTTCCTTTAATACTCATAAGTCTGCTTACTTTGTCGCGAACTTCAGCTTCTGCTTTCTTGAATTCCGGATGATCTTTAGTTACTTTTTCGAATGGACCGTTTGTAGCCAAGTAGTGCGGAACAGTGCTCGGCAATACAAAGTAACCATCAGAAAGTCCCTGCATCAATGCACTTGCACCAAGTCTGTTTGCACCGTGATCGGAGAAGTTTGCTTCGCCGCCTACATGCAAGCCCGGGATATTCGACATCAAATTATAATCTACCCAAAGACCGCCCATTGTATAGTGGGAAGCCGGATAAATCATCATCGGAGTAGTATACGGATCGTCGTCAGTAATTCTTTCATACATTTCGAACAAGTTGCCGTATCTTTCTTCAATCTTATCTCTGCCGAGGCGTTTAATTGCGTCAGCGAAATCAAGATATACACCGTATCCGGTAGATGCTACGCCGCGACCATCATCGCATGCTTCTTTTGCAGCACGTGAAGAAATATCGCGCGGAGACAAGTTACCAAACGACGGGTATTTTCTCTCCAAGTAATAATCTCTCTCTTCTTCCGGAATATCCGCCGGTTTGCGTTTATCGCCTTTATTCTTCGGTACCCAGATACGACCGTCGTTTCTCAAAGATTCACTCATAAGAGTTAATTTTGACTGGTGATCGCCGGAAACCGGAATACATGTCGGGTGAATTTGAGTAAAGCAAGGATTTGCAAATCCTGCACCTTTCTTATACGCACGATATGCAGCAGTTACGTTACATGCTTGTGCGTTAGTAGAAAGAAAGAATACGTTACCGTATCCGCCTGTTGCAAGAATAACGGCATCAGCTACATGTGATTCAACTTCGCCGGTCAAAAGGTCGCGAGTAATGATACCGCGGCATTGACCATCAATTAATACGATGTCTGCCATTTCCTTACGAGTATGCATAGTAACTGTGCCAAGCCCGATTTGACGAACGAGTGCAGAGTATGCTCCGAGCAAAAGCTGCTGTCCGGTCTGTCCTCTTGCGTAGAACGTACGCGATACCTGAGCACCACCGAACGAACGGTTAGCCAATAATCCACCGTAATCGCGAGCAAAAGGCACGCCCTGTGCAACGCATTGGTCGATGATGTTATTACTTACCTGAGCCAAACGATATACGTTAGCTTCGCGAGCACGGAAATCGCCACCCTTGATTGTATCATAGAACAATCTGCGAATGCTGTCGCCATCATTCGGATAATTTTTTGCTGCGTTGATACCGCCCTGAGCGGCAATTGAGTGAGCACGACGCGGAGAATCATTATATGTAAATGCTTCTACGTTATAGCCCTGCTCTGCAAGCGTTGCTGCTGCAGCACCACCGGCAAGACCGGTACCAACAACGATAATTTTGTATTTACGGCGGTTTGCCGGATTGATCAACTTCATGTTGAAAAGATGGTTATCCCATTTGTCCGCTAACGGGCCTTCCGGAATTTTCGCGTCTAAATTCATATTGTACCTCCAACCAAGCCGGTTAAAATAGTGATAGGAATTGAAATCAAGCAAAGAACCACGATAACTGCCAAAGCGTTGCTACCTTGAATTATCCAAGGGGTATACTTCGGATGGTTAAATCCGGCAGTCTGGAACATACTTTGAATTGCATGGCTTAAGTGGAAGCCGAGTAAAATCACGCCGATAATATAAACCAATGACGTAATCGGATTTCTAAAGCCGAGTACAACCATTTTGTATACATCGTGGCGTGTTTCTGCAGTTTTTACTTCTTCTTGTACTGCATAAAGTTTGCCATCAACAGTTGTTGTTTGTAAAGTCGGAGGCAATTGAGCCAAAATGCGCGGGTCATTCGGTATCTCTTGCGCTATGCCGCTCTTACCGTTGATTACAACTTCGTGTTGGTCGTATTCAACCGGATTAGTTACGCCGGCAGTAAAATGCAATAAGTGATAAGTCAAAAATGCAAAAATCATAATACCTGTCCAGATCATTGTTCTGGAAGTCAGTTTTGCTTTCAAGAATGATTTGTATTGATATGCAGTCGGTCTTGCTGAATTATTTAATAATTTCAAGCGAATTGAAGTTATTAAATGCAAGACTAAGCAAACAAACAAACCGATGCGGATTATCCAGAGGATTTCTCCCAAACCCTGCAAAAATGCAGCATAAGTATTATAAGTATCGCTACCTAATAATATCTGCAAATTGCCTACGGCATGCCCACAGATGAACAACACCAGAATACATCCGGTAATTGCCATCACCCATTTACTCAAAATGGTAGATTTAAGGTATGATAAAAGTCCCATAAAACCTTATAAAAATAATGAATAAATCTGTAAGTTGTTTATTTCAAGAATAATTTTCATATTTCTCGTATCTAACATGTACAAGCAATTTTTTTCATGCAGTTAAACGAACACAAATTACGGAATTTTTCCGAAATTTCAAACAGATAATTGCTTTATGTTCATTAAAAGAATGCTTTTATTCTTTTACTCAATCTCCAAATGAATATTTGCACATTTTACGCTGTGCGTAACTGCTCCGGTAGAAATCGCGTGAACGCCGGTTTTTACATATTCGCCGATATTACCCAAATTGATTCCGCCGGACGCCTCTACAAATACCTCGTTGCCACCGGGCAACCCGTGAATATACTCCATTGCTTTCACTATTTCGGGCGGAGTCATGTTGTCCAACAGCAGTCCGTCCACCCCGATTTTCATTGCCTCGGCAATTTCTTTGAGATCTTCGACTTCAACCTCGATCGGCAAGCCGTATTTTTTGTTTTTTACTTTTGTTACTGCTTCCGTGATACTTCCCGCCGCCCTAATGTGGTTGTCTTTAATCAAAATGCCGGCAGAAAGCCCATAGCGATGGTTCTGTCCTCCGCCAATTGCCACCGAGTATTTCTCAAAGACACGCAACCCGGGAGTTGTTTTGCGCGTATCGAGGATTTTCACGTTATATTGTTCTGCGATTTTTGCAAAACGATTCGTCATGGTTGCAATCGCAGACATTCGCTGAATTAAATTCAAAATAATGCGTTCGCGCGAAAGAATCAACGCAGTCGAACCGGTTATACGTGCAAAAATCTCGCCATCAGCAACATAATCGCCATCTTTCCGCAGCACTTCAACCTTGAAATCTTCCGGAAAAAATAACGGAATAATCTCGCCACCGGACAAAATCATTTTTTCCTGCGCCTGCAAGTAAGCAGTGCTTATACTCGGCACATCGCCAAAAATTGCATCTGAAGTAAAATCGCCATTCGGCAAGTCTTCATCTATAAAACTCTGAATTTTCAGTTTTACTTCTTCGAGCGGCAACTTGGTAATTTGTTGGTATTTTATCATTTGCTTAGCTCCAGCATTCTTTCTAATGGTTTCAGAGCGCGCAAGCGCAAGTCCTCGGGCAGATTAATTTGTGGCTCGAGATTTTCAAGTGCATTTATCATTTTATCAATTGTGTTTAATTTCATGTACTTACATGTATTGCAACCGCAGTCGCCAAGTCCTTCAACATAATGAAAAGTCTTGTTCGGATTTTCTTTTTTCAATCGGAAATTCACGCCCGGTTCAGTCAAGATGATAAATTCGGTCGAATCGCATTTCTTTGCGAAATCGAGAATAGCTTTTGTCGATCCTACAAAATCGGCATAACCCAGCAGATTTTCCGGACATTCCGGATGTGCCAAGATTGG
>JAQUZU010000083.1 GCA_028691175.1 Candidatus Kapaibacterium sp.
TACCGGTCTCAATTTCAAAAAAAGTAATTCCCAAAGCAATGATTTTGCTCTGATACTCCTCCGAAGCCATCTTATTAAGAATAATTAACTTTGAGTCGTTTACAAGGCAAAAACCGCTTTTAAATCTACCGGTTTCTTTTCGGATAATTACACCATTTGTCTTTGCAAACAAGCACAATTGACGATTCAATTCTTCGATTTTCATTCGGTCGGCTTCTTGGGTTTGCTAATGAAAATGCCGTTAAGCGGTCTGCAAACAATGAGTATAACTGCAGTCATGCCGGCCAAAATTACCATCGGCTCGAGAATGCTGTATTTCACAAATTTAAAAGTTAAGTAGTCAATTACCAACTGTGCTTCAAAAGTTGCGTCCCACCACGTAACACCTACGGTAAATAAGTAGTCCTGGTAAATCAAAATCAGATTCGGAATAACCGTCAGAAGAAGCATAACAGCCGACATAAACATCCAACCATGCTCTTTCATTGAGCGATGAAACCGACACAACAAATAAATTGTAGCAAGAATTACAAATGCGTATGAAACATCTATGTAGAGTGTCATATTGCTTATTAGGTGAATTGTCTGGTTTTGTGCGCCCAACGAATAATTTTTGAAGATCAGTGTGCCCGGCTGATACAAATCATAAGTTACGAGTGTTCGAATAATCGAACCGCCTAGCCACATAATCATGGCAAAGGCTGCGATCGAGGTTATCAATTTGTCGATTGCTGTAAAACGTGTTTTCATTTTCTTCAACTGCCTATATAACATTTTAAACTACAAAAATAAGAAATTTCCGCAAGTTTTCAACAAAACAGACTGATTTTTACTTAAAATTTGCTATTTTAGCAGTTTGTTACATTTGAAAAATATACTGTCATGGCTCAAAAAAAGTTTGCAATTATCGGGCTTGGATATTTCGGAATGAATTTAGCGACTTTCCTCAGCAAGGAGGGAGCCGAGGTGCTTGTTATCGATATAGATCCTAATCGTGTCGATATGATTAGCGAAGAAGTTACTCACGCTGTTTGCATGGATTCAACTGATGAGCGAGCATTGAAAAGTCTTGGTTTGAAGGAAATGGATGCCGTAGTGGTTGCGATTGGCGAAAAATTTGAGAGTTCAATTACTACAACGGCACTTCTACAAGAAATCGGCGTCAAAAAAATATATAATCGCGTTATTTCGCCGATTCATGAGCGCTTATTAAATCTAATGGGTGTAGACGAATTGCTTGTTCCGGAGGCAGAGGCCGCCGGACATCTTGCTTCTCGCTTGATGCTTGCGGGCATTTTATCGTCATTTGAACTTGCAGAAGACTACGGAATTTTCGAAATTCCGGCTCCACCGGCTTTTGTCGGAAAAACCCTTATGGAGACGAATCTGCGCCAGCTCTATAATTTAAACCTGGTTACGCTAAAGCGACAAAAGAAAAGAGGCGGGCTTCGGACACTCGGTAAGCAAGACAAATTGATGGTTCTAGGCGTACCGTCGCCTGATCTTTCAATAATCGAAGGCGACATCATGGTGATTTTTGGAAAAGAAAAAGACTTGAAATACCTTCTTGAGCAATGAGAACAGTATGTATTATCGGTTTGCTGATGTGCTGGGGAACAGCCTGTTTTGCACAGCAGAATGTCGGAAACGAGACTTTCGGGAGAATTACTGCCATAGAAAACCTCAATTCTGAATCTGATGATTATGCTCCATGCTATGACGCTTCTCGTAACTTGCTGTATTTTAACACTGTAAGGGACGGTTATTCGTATTTTTACAGTACGGAACTTAAAGGCGATACTTTTGCCTTGCCAACTATCCTCAAAGGCGATATCAACCGCACACGACGCAATCAGGCATATTTGTGTCTGTTAAGTGAGACTCAGGCGATTTATTCCGCATATTCGCTAAAAAATGATCGTTCATATTTTAATCTGTTTTCACTTTATAAAAAAAAGGGTGCATGGGGAAGTCCGAAATTGCTCGACAGCATTGCCTCGTCTGACTTTTCGTCGCAAGCGACTGTCTCGACGTACGGCGACTTTATGATTTTTTCGACTACGCGCGGAACAGAAAATTACGAAACCGATCTCTGGTCGGCTCGCCGACAGAGCAATGGAACGTGGGGAGAACTTGTCTCTTTGGATGATTTAAACTCACCCGGTAGCGAAATGTCGCCTTTCTTGGCAAGCGATGATACGCTGTATTTTGCATCTGACGGCTTGGGAGGAGCCGGAGGCTTTGATATCTTCCGTTCTGTTAAAATTGCAGGAGTGTGGCAGCGACCATTTCCGATTGTTGATTTGAATACTGAATTTGATGAGTCGGACTTAATTGTCGTTGCCGATTCATTATGTTTTTTTGCCTCAAATCGTCCGGGCGGAAAAGGTGGGTTAGATTTGTATTCGGCTGTTAAATCGTGCAAGCCGGATATTTTGATAGATGATACCGAATTTGCTCTCTCTCTCAGTTCAACAATTCATTTGGTTAAAATCGAAAATAACGTCAGCATATATTATGTGTATGATGAGCAAAATAATAATTTTACGAAATCTGCTAAAAACGAACGCCAATTCTCTCCGGAATATCTCGACTTACAGTTTATTGCAAAGCCGGCAGGCAGTTTTGCCTATGCAAAAATGGATATTCAACTCGAAGACGGAAAGACGATTGCGTCGCAAAACATCGAAAATTCAACGGCAGAAATGCGTCTTAAACTCAGCGAACTTTTCGGTTCAATGCCGTCATATAATTCTACGGCAAAAATCGTTACGACAGCGATATGCAAAGCAAATTTTTCAATTTCTAAAAGCATAGAAATAAATTTCTCGGAACATGAGACGGTAAATAATCGTCCGATTGAGTTTGAAAAATCAGAATTCGGATTGCTTCATATTGGCAAGGAAGTGCCTGATATTTCGCGTCTTACACGGTTTTTGCATGAAGAATATGCCCGAACAATTTTAGTATGTGAAAATCATTCTCGCGAGGCGGAAGTCAATGAGTTGCTTCGCAATCTTGATTTGGAATTTAAAGAAGTGCGTAAGATAGCCCCCAAAAATCCAAACAGCGAATTAATTGAAATATACTTCAATTAATAAAAAAACAGACCAAAGCCTGCTTTTTGTGTATCTAGAACCCACTATATATCAATAGTATGTTGCTCTTGGTTTGATACATATAAAAACTAACGATTTTACTCTTTTTTGCATGTTTATGTTTTGCATAATTTTTTAAAATAATTTGAAATAATTAATTTGTTTAAGCGTTTATGAATATGGTAGTAAGTAATAGGTATAATTGCTGTCAGGTTTCATCGGCTGAGGAATAGTCTCTTAAGGTCGATGATCCTCAGTGAATTGTATAACTATTCTATCTTTTCTCTCACTGACATGTTATATCTTCTTACTACTTTTTTTAATACCCCTTGTATAACAGCATATTACCTTCTCTGTTATTATTTAGATAATTTATATTCCAATTAAGATTTATTTGTTATCTATTTTTACAAAAACTAAATTACTTTTGCGTCCTTTCTTTTTATAAGCTTTGTATGTGTCTGCTATGCACACCCGATCACGTACATACATATCTGTTACATTGTATGGGGATCTATAGGTAGCCAGAGCATCAAACATTTTTTCATCGTCGCCATCCTTTTCCCATTGTTCAATTATTTCATCAACTTCATCCATAGCTTCATCGGTTAAACAGCCGTAACCTTCCTCATCGCGCCCGCACCATTTAGTAGGATCGAATTTATCATTACTTGGTTTTTCTTTGGAACTCGGAACAAAAGGTTCAAAATCTTCTGCCGGTCTCATGTTGTTTCTCTTTCTATTTTATTATTTCTATTTCTATTATTGATTTATTTAATTCTTTGTTTGTCTTGTAATTGACGGCGCTGTTAATTTTATATTGCATTTCTTTTGTCGGAAGCATGCTTTATATAATTGAGAAAATTATCTACAATTGTTCTTCAATTTCTTTTCCGAATTTTGCAATTAACATTTTCCTGAGTTTCTTATAGTCTGTCTCGTCTGTTTCGTTGAATAAAGCTTTGTTAATTTTATCGTATTCTTTCTCAAAATGACGTACCCATCTTTCTGTATTTTTATTAATCAAAATATATTTAGGAGCACCTATAACACGAATTCTGTCATCATTAAATTCAGGTGTATAAACTTCGTATCCGTTCCATGTCCCAATTAGTTCGGCTTTGTGGAACCCTGCTTTGATTGCTTTTTCACTTGCTCTATCTTCCCACATCTTCAGATTCCTTTAGAATTTGTTCTACAACAGTCATATAAACCGGAACTTTGAGGTTATAAGATTTATCTTTTATATTCTCAGTCATAAATTATATTCTTTACTATTTTTATAATCTTAGGCTTGTATAGGGTAACTTGGGGAATATTTTAAACTCCCCAATCGCCATTCTTTTTCATGTCTGCTAAACAAACTTGGTCACGTACATACATATCTGTTACATTGTATGGGGATCTATAAGTAGCCAGTGCATCAAACATTTTTTCATCATCGTCATCTATTAACCACTGTTTAATTATTTCATCAACTTCTTCCATCGCTTCATCTGTTAAACAGCCATAATCTTCTTCATCGCGTCCGCACCATTTAGACGGATCAAATTTATCATTACTTGGCTTTTCTTTCGAACTCGGAATAAATGGCTCAAAATCTTCTGCAGGTCTCATTTTGTTTCTCTTTCTATTTTAATATTTCTATTTCTATTATTGATTTATTTAGTCCTTTGTCTGTCTTATAGTTGACGACACTGTTTATTTTATATTTCATTCCCTTGTTTAAAATTAGCTCTCTTTGCTCCTTTGTTCCAAAACCTACTTCCGTGCCGGCGTCGGACGTGCGTGTCCCAAAAAGAGCCGGATGTTTTTATTTTGCATAATTTTTTACATTTTTTGAAATAATATATTTGTTTAAGCGTTTATAATATCACGAACAGACATTCGGGCGTCCTTTTTCTCGAATTCTTCCTTTGTGGAAGGTGAGTCCAGTAGTAAGTTACGTACAAAACCTATATGCCGGTTTAGCGTTCGAAACCGTCATATAATGCGTAAGCGAGAGAACAAGCGGGGGTAGTAACCTCGTGGCAGATAAATTAGATAAGAGCAAAGACTGCTTCTCTATTGTGAACGTACGAGAAGATATGTCGACAAACTGAAATCCGTACTCTGCGTATTCACTTCGAGACATATTAAATACTTCTATTAAAGTATTTATGTACCTAAATTGGACGGGAAGCCTGCTATAATAGCAGGCTTTACTTATTTTATCCATAATGGATCACTCCCTATTCTGTTACTATCCCACTTTTCCGTCTTTTGCGAAAAATGAAAATTTTACTTCAGGCATATACCATCTGCATCCGGTGAAGAATTTAGTTTCTTCATTTTCTTCTTTTGGGGCTTCGCCTCTGCCGTGCAACTATTTCAGCATTTAATCGTAATAATTATTGAACATGCGCTCTCGAAGGAATTTTCAGAACAACAGAACATATTTCAAAAATAATTAGGAAAAGAAAATAATTAGTAATGATTTATTACCGGCCTTCAAACAAAAAGAAATCATTAAAATGATGAAACGTTTCTTTTTGGCAATGTGTCTGCTTGTAAGCCCCGGCATTCTTTTCTCACAGGAAGTAATTACCGCGCAGTTCGATGAACGCACAGAACTTCTGAGCGTTATTTTTCGTTTAACCGATGCGAAAGAATACAATCTGTGTCAATTTCCGCAGTATGCGAAAGAAATAGACAAGTATTTCGCTGATTTTAAAAATGATACAGCCGTTCGCTATGCACGGGAAATCCACGAAACAAGTGTAAGTTATGATGCTCCGATGGCGTTTGCACTTCATCTTCGGTGGGAACACGACACGCTGACTTTAAACCGAGACGTACAGGAAGAGGCGAACTATCGTGGGCGATGGCCGGAAAGATTCGAGACGGAATTTCTGTCGCTACTCAACGATTTTTACAGAAAAAGTCGCTTTCATCAGTTTTTCACGGGACACCAAAAGTTATATGCACAGACCGTGCAAGCCATGCAGGAAATCTTAAACGAAATTGATTTTCAATGGTTTCAAAAGTTTTTCGTCCCGCCGGCAGCAGATGTTGAAAAGACATCTTATCACGTAATTCTCAGCATTTTGAATGGTCCGAACAACTACAGTGTGCAAAATATGCTGGCTTCCGGCAGATGTCAGATGTTTTCGGTGACGGGCTGCTGCCGTTCCAATGAAGACAATGAGCCGACTTATCAGAAAAATACTTTACTGCCGATTATTGTGCACGAGTTTTGTCACTCTTATTGCAATCCGTTAAACGAGGAGTTTTGGAATTTGTTGGAGCCGGGGGCAAGCAAGGTGTTCGAACTTGTGGCGCCAAAGATGGCACAAATGGCGTACCCTAATCCGATGCTCATGCTGAACGAGACTTTTGTGCGGGCATCAGTCATTTGTTACATGGCAGCACACAATCCGGAGCAGGAAACAGAAGATTTGTTGAAAGACGAGGAGACGATTTCATTCATTCTTATTCGTGATTATGTGCAGGCACTGCACAACATGGAGCAGCACCGCGATTTGTATCCGACCATGCACGCTTTCATGCCGCAATTTAAGGAAACATTGCAAAATTATGATTTCTCAAAGTACAAAGAGCAGCAGGAAGCGTTTCTCAAGGAGTGTGCGCATCTGACTTGCTGTCTCACGGACGGACAGAAGGATGTGCCGGTCGGCGAGCAGACGATCACGATTACTTTTGACAAACCTATGGTGCCGGCGATTGCACTGGGTTACGGACGGCTGGGTGCAGAGGCGTTTCCGGAATTCGTGAAGCATGACGGCGAATTTTACGCGTGGAGCAGTGATCACCGCATATTGCAGGTATTCGTTAAATTGGAGGCGGCAAAGCAGTATTCTATCTGCATTTTAGGCGATTACTTCAATACGGAAGACGGGCATCGCGGCATTGGCATACATTACATTGATTTCACGACCGTGAATGATTAACAAAAATATTTCGTAGCCCGCGTGTTTGGCTCTTAAATGCAATGTTTTTTGCATTATCGATATTTTTTCGACGAACCTGGAAAAATGATGCGAATGTACGTGGGCTTAACTAATAAAGATTTTCATCAGCGCCTTGATTTGCTCAACCAGTTCTGCCAAAAAATCTTTGGCCGGGACTCTTGCAGAAAAAGAGCAATCTGGTAGCCACATACTCGCGGAACAACGTAAACGGCGGGAGAGTTTGAGACAATCTCGGCAATCACAACCAGAGAATTAAAAAACATAATTACAATTTCGGAAAATTTAAATAATCAAAATATTGAAGGAAATATGGATATGGAAGAAACAAAGGTGAGCGAGATGTCAAAGACAATCGCAAAAGACATGCAGAAACGATATGCAGAACCTGTAAAAGAAAAAAAGGACGAAGTACAGCCAATGCACGTACATTTAAAACCGATACCGGAAAATTATCACAATCCGGTACAGATATTAATCGATAACATAAATGCAGTAGAATTAGAGTTTGAGATACTATTCAAAGAGAATAAAAAATTAAAAGACACGATAACGACACTGCAGGAATACAAACAAAAATTCGTAGCGGTGCAGGCTATGTTTAAACAATAAAATCGGAAACGG
>JAQUZU010000084.1 GCA_028691175.1 Candidatus Kapaibacterium sp.
CTTGCCGAACCACGTATTAGATAATAAAAGAAGTTTTAATCCGAATAATATTGTTATTATTAAAATAATTTTTAATTATCGTGCAAAAGCAAGCCTTCAGGCATTATCCGCAGAGTTATTTATCATAACATATCTCTTGTTTTACTCGATCTGCCGTTTCCGTATCTGCAAGTATTTCAATGAGTTGCAGGCAGAAATCAATTGTGGTTCCAGCCGAGCGCGAGGTAATAAAACGCCCGCTTACAACAACGGGATATTCCGAGTATTGTTCATCAACAAAAGCAGATTTCATCGAGGGATATGCGGTAACTTTCACTCCTTTCGGGAGAATTCGCAAATCGTGCAGCAAAACAGGTGCCGCACAAATCGCTCCGATAATCCCCTCGCGGTCATTATGTGCCGCGAGAATATCGGTAAACGCACCGCATGCACCGAGTTCCTCCATCGCCTGACGTCCGCCGGGGATAACAATCGCATCCCAGATTTCGTCGTTTTCGATATCCGAGAAATACATTTCAGGAATAATTTTCACATCGCGAGCACAAGTAATGATATTGGTCTCGCCCGCCACCACAACATTCAGTTTCGCCCGCCGCAACATTTCAATAATGATAACGGCTTCCATATCCGCGGTTCCCTGCGCGATCGGTACCAAAACATTTTTCGCCATAATGCCCCCTTATTTGCTGAATTCATATAATTTTATTTAGGAATAAACGTTTTTAGGCGTAGAATATTTTAACAGACGAGGATATATATGCAAAGCATTTTGAATTTATCGCACGCAGGGCTGGTGGCTTGGTGCGAGGGAAAGCAAATCCCTAAATACCGCGCCAAACAGATTATGACCGAAATTTTCTCGTCGAGGCACTTTGACTTCGACGAAATGACTACCCTGCCGAAAGACCTCCGTGCGAAGCTCGCAGAAGATTTTACGATTTCAAGCATCGTACATGCCGAAGATCTCACCGATATCGACGGTGCTACGAAGTTCTTATTCGAGATGCAAAATAACGACCACAACCGAGTTGATGGCAAGAAAATCGAGTGCGTGCTGATTCCGCAACGCAATTCCGATAACGTTACTCTCTGTGTATCGTCGCAGGAAGGGTGCAAACTCGACTGCAAGTTCTGTGCTACCGGCAAACTCGGCTGGAAATCGAACCTCACAACGGGCGAAATTCTCTCGCAATATTTGATTTCGGAGGAACTCTCCGGCAAGAAAATAAGCAACATCGTATTTATGGGAATGGGAGACCCACTCGACAACTACGAAAACGTTGTCCGTGCGCTCACAATCCTGCTGAAAGAGCAGAAGATTTTCGGAAAAAACCGAATCACACTCTCTACCGCGGGATTTCCCGACCGAATCCGCGAACTCGCAGACTCGGGGCTGAATGTCAAACTCGCCCTCTCGCTCCACTCAACCACGCAGGCAAAACGCGAAAACATCATGCCGAGCGCGAAAAATTGGCGTCTGCCGGAACTTGTCCGTGCACTCGAATATTACTACACGAAGACCCGCCAAGTGATTACTTTCGAGTATATTCTCTTCGACGGCTTCAACGACAGCGACGATGACATCAAAGCACTTCGCAAGTTATGCTCGCACTTCCCTGCTAAAATCAATCTGATTAAGTTTCACGATATAGAATTTACAGGCTATCAATCATTGCTCAAGCCGACCACAAGCGAACATTTCTTTAAATTCGCTACCGAACTCCGCAAGTTTGGGCTTGATGTCTTTACTCGCGTCAGTGCCGGCGAAGGCGTTGCCGCTGCCTGCGGACAGCTCGCCCTCAAGCAAAACAAGAAATCGAACTCTAACGATTAAAAGCGGACTTGCGTCCGTTTTTAACTTCTGCATTTTCAATTTTGGTGTAGAGACGCCTTATCTTGCGTCTCTACAAAAGTAAATACCCCACACCACAAGTGTTACCGCAGTAACACTCCAGATGCTTTCACGCAATGACATAGAATACTTTGTGTAAACCAATAAAAAAGGGACGGAAATACCGTCCCAAATTTAATTTATTCGACCGAAAAACAGCCGAAAGTCTGTTACTCGTCTTTTTCGCTACGACCAAGAACTTTACGTCCGTGCATAGTGAGTTCTTTTTTGCGCAAGCGGCAGAAATTCGGGGTAATTTCTACTAATTCGTCCTCCGCAATATACTCGATACACTGGTCAAGCGACATTTTGCGTGCCGGGCGGATAACAACAGTTGCATCTGCACTACTTGCACGCATGTTGGTCAATTTCTTTTCTTTCGTGATATTCACATTCAAATCCATCGACTTATTTCGCTCGCCGACAATCATTCCTTCATAAACTTCAACACCCGGATCTACAAACAGTTCGCCACGGTCTTCCATCGCAAGTGCCGCATAAGCAGTAACTTTGCCCATTCTGTCAGCAACGAGAGTACCGTTCTGACGTTGCGGAATCGTACCCGCCCACGGCAAATAATCTTCGAACAGCGTATTCATTATTCCGGCGCCCTTTGTATCGGTCAGGAACTGACTGCGGAAACCAATCAGGCCACGGCTCGGAATAATAAACTCGATTGTCGCACGCCCGTAGCCGTTATTGTTCAGGTATTCCATCTGCGCTTTGCGCTTCATAAGTTTCTCGGTTACTACCCCGACACAGTCTTCCGGAACGTCGATAAATACGCGCTCGAACGGCTCATAAGTCTTGTCGTCAATTTTCTTGGTGATTACATTTGGTTTCGAAGCCATAAGTTCGAATCCTTCGCGTCGCATTTGCTCGATTAAAACTGCCATCTGGAGTTCGCCGCGCCCGCATACTTCAAATGCGTCGTTTCGGTCTAGATATTTTAATTTAAGCGATACATTGCCGAGGATTTCTTTTTCGAGACGTTGCTTTAAGTGTCTGGAAGTTAAGAACTTACCATCACGCCCTGCGAACGGTCCGTCATTAACGTAGAAAATCATCGAGACTGTCGGCTCATCTACTTTGATACGCGGATACGGAACAGGATTTTCGAGCGACGAAATTGTATCGCCAATCTGAATGCCTTCAACGCCTGCAATTGCGATAATATCGCCTGCTTCTACCTTCGGTACTTGCACGCGCTTCAGCCCGTCAAAAGTGTAAAGTGCAGAGAATTTCACGTTCGGTTTGATTACATCTTCGCCACAAAGCGAGTACATCGAACCCATTTCGAGAATTCCGTTTTCGAGGCGTCCTACGGCGACCTGTCCGACATACGGGTCATAATCAAGGTTCGTAACGAGGAACTGCGGGATTTTTTTGTCGTCGCACTGCGGTCCTTCGATTTCGCTAATAATTGTTTCGAACAGCGGTTTCATATTCGTCGAATCGTCGCCCATTTCGTAGTGTGCAACCCCTGCTTTTGCGTGCGTATAGAGGATTTTGAAGTCAATCTGCTCTTCAGAAGCGTCAAGGTCGATGAACAAGTCATAAACATCATTAATTACCTCCTGAATACGTGCGTCCGAGCGGTCGATCTTATTGATAACCAATATAATCGGGAGTTTCTTTTCGAGTGCTTTTTTCACTACAAACCGAGTCTGCGGAAGCGGTCCCTCGCTCGAATCGACCAGCAACAATGCACCGTCCACGAGGTTAAGGCTACGCTCCACTTCGCCGCCAAAATCGGCGTGCCCCGGAGTATCTACGATATTAATTTTAATTCCTTTGTAGTGGATAGCGGTATTTTTCGCTGTAATTGTGATCCCGCGCTCTTTCTCGAGATCCATTGAATCCATTACACGCTCCGCTACCTGCTGGTGCTCGCTAAAAGTCCCACTCTGACGTAAAAGTGCATCTACAATCGTGGTTTTGCCATGATCTACGTGTGCGATTATGGCGATATTGCGAATATTTTCTTTTCTCATCTGCTCTAATTCTTTATGTTAATTTTTATAAGACTACAAAATTACGAAAAGCTCGCCACATAGCAAAAAAAAAACGTATTTAATGACACGCACCACGCAATTAGCACCTAAATTCGCTAAAAATCATATTATATTCATATAATACATGTACGCAAAGCAAGTTTTTCCTCCGATGTATAACGATATAAATTTGTGTTTATCTATATTTGATGCGTTTTTTTCTTGCATATTAACTAAAAAGGTGTTATTTTTGTAATTCAGGTTGTGAACTAATGGTGGAACACGCCTGTTTGAGATTTGCGGGTGTGGCGGAATTGGTAGACGCGCCAGACTTAGGATCTGGTGCCGCGAGGCGTGGGAGTTCGAGTCTCCCCATCCGCACTAAATTAATATTAATACTTCACAGAAGGTAAGAAATTGGAATACGTAATCAAGAATATAAACGCGTGCGAGCGTGAGCTTACGCTCAATGCAACGACAGCCGAATTCGAGAAATTCGTCGATGCAAAATTCAAAGAAGTCTCTCCGAAAGTCGATATGAAGGGCTTCCGCAAAGGTAAAGTACCTGCTCATTTAGTAAAGAAAATGTTCGGTGCGCAAATTGACCAAGAAGCACAGACAGACTGCGGAAATTATTTCTTCCGCGAAGTAACCAAAGAAAAGCAAATCTCAATTCTGAGTGCTCCGTTCTTTAAGTCAATCGACAAAAAAGACACCGGCATAGAATTTGTGATTGCATTCGAAACCGTACCGGATTTCGAACTCTGCGACTACCGTACAATGACCGTTAAAGAACCGGTTCACAGAGTACAGGAAGACGAAATTGAAGAACAACTCAAAAACATCCTCCTCGCAAACGGTACGTTTAGCGAAGCATCGACCATCACCGGCGAAAACTTCAAACTGAAAGTAAAATATAGCGTCGAAGATCCTGAACACCCGGAAAATAACCGCGTTCAGAAAGAATCTTTCGACCTCTTACTCTCAGACAGCCGTCTGCCGCACGATCTAGTAGAGGCATTCAAAGATAAAAAAGTCGGCGATATCGTCGATTTCAACCCTGAAAACAAAGAATTAGTTTCGCGATACACTATCGAGAAAATCGAAGAAATTCATGCTCTCGAAACTACTGAGGAAAATATCAAAAAACTCAGCGAAAATAAATTCGATAACATCGCAGATTTCAAACAAGAACTCGGCTTCCAACTCCAAGAAATGTGGGACGAAAAAGCTCGCGAAATCATGGAAGAAGAAATCATCGACGACCTTATCGCAAAGCATACTTTTGAAGTTCCAAACGGATATTATCGCGATAACCTCGTGAAATATACGATGAATTTCTATAAACAGCAGAAAGTCGAACTCAAAGAAAAAGACGTTCTGAACGATCTTCCGATGTTTGAGAAATATTTCGGCGATATCGTAATGAAACTGGCTAAATGGTCGTTTATTTCCGATAAAATCAGCATGAAAGAAAAACTCGAAATCGAAGAAAGCGACTACGACGATCAAATTACTAAGTTCGCTGATCAGTTCCCGGGTATTGCTCCGGAGCAACTCAAGACTATCCTCTCTTCAAACGACGAGTTTAAAGCAACCATGGTTCGCAAGAAATTAATGGATTTATTGCTTGATTTCGCTACTACTGAGGAAGTTGACTTCGACGAATTCGTAAAAGCACGCAACCAAAAGAAAGAACTCGAACGCATCGCAAAATATAATGCGATTCAGCAAGAATTAAAAGAAGAAAAAGAAAAAATCGAAGAAAAGAAATAGTCCGCTTGATAATCAATAAAGCCGTAGGGGCGGATTACGTATCCGCCCTTCTTGGTTTACAAATCAACTATGACAAGCACACCTCAATACGGAAAACTCTCGCAAAAATTCCTTCGCCCTGCATTCGCCTTCGCCTCCGTCGCGATGGCGGTGAGTCTGGTTTCCTGTGTGCTTTTCGTGCAGCCACTTATGTTTTTGCTCGCGGTATCGGCAATCTCACACTTTGCATATATTGTACTGCTCCGCAAAGCAGTTAACTGCACAATCGCAACTCCCGACCTCGAATACAACTTCGGCTATGGCAAATATCGGGACTTCCACTCTGTGCTGAACTTCGCGCTTCTCGGTGCCGGCATAAGTGTGATTTTACTATCTGCCATAAACCCTCCACACCCCGAGATACAAAGTATCCAGCTGTTCACTTCGTTTTCTGCCGGAGCAATGCTCTTGAATGCAGCCCTAAGTGCAGTACGCGAAAGATACTTACGCAATTTCATCATTTCCTCGGACTTTGACGAAAATAATTATAGCGACCTCCGCCTTGCTACCGGCGGAAAAAGTGCCGGGCTTCGCGGAATTCATTTCGACTACACTTCAGTGCTCTGGGCGTACATCACATACTCTCTCTGCATTCTCTTCAATGTAAACGAATACATAATACAGTCCGCCATTGCGACGATAATCATCGCGTTTTTGCTTGTTCGCACCGCGAAAAGCACGCGAGTCTCCCTCTCTAATCTGCTGGATCGAAACCTGCCGGAGCATATTTTGTTTGATTTTTTGTCTGTTGTCATCGAAAATAACGACTACATCTGCGAATATAAATCTATGCGTACCCGCCGAAGTGGTGAAGAAATTTTTATCGATATTGATGCAATTATGCCGTGCAACATGCCGCTAAGTGCATTACACGCTCTCGAAATCCGCATCGCAAGTTCACTTCGCGAAAAATATCCGACCGCAAGACCCCGCTTGCACGCAATTCCCTGCACGCAAAATTGCGTATTTATTAAATCCGAACAACGGTGTGCCGTCATGCAAATTCACAAAACGAAGGAAAAATAATGGCAAAAGAAAATTTTCGACCGGATAGTCCCGTCTCGGGCTACTCAATAAACGAGGAGGAACTCGAAGCCGCTCTCCGCCCTAAGCATTTCGCGGACTTCACCGGACAAGATAAAATCGTTCAAAACCTGCAGATTTTCATCGAAGCCGCCAAGAAACGCGGCGAGGCTCTCGACCACGTACTGCTGACAGGACCTCCGGGACTTGGCAAAACTACATTGAGTTACATCATTTCTCGCGAAATGGAGAGCAATATCAAAATCACATCGGGTCCGGTGCTCGAAAAAGCAGGCGATCTTGCGGGCTTACTGACTAATTTGGAGGAGCGCGACATTTTGTTTATCGACGAAATTCACCGCCTCTCGCCTATAGTCGAAGAGTATCTCTATTCAGCAATGGAAGAATACCGCATCGATATCATGATAGACTCCGGTCCGTCGGCACGCTCGATTCAGCTTAGCCTGCCGAAATTTACTCTTGTCGGTGCGACCACTCGTGCGGGCTTGCTCACTGCTCCGCTTCGCTCGAGATTCGGCGTAGTCAGCCGTTTAGACTACTACACTCCGGAAGAACTAACGAAGGTCGTTCAGCGCAGTGCGTCTCTTCTGAAAGTACCGATTGACTACGAAGGTGCGATCGAAATAGCAAGCCGAAGCCGTGGGACTCCGCGTATCGCAAACCGCCTACTTCGCCGCACGCGCGACTTTGCGGACGTGAAGGGAAGCGGAAAAATCAACCTGCAAATTGCACAACTTGCACTCTCGGCACTTGAAGTCGACGAATACGGTTTGGACGAAATGGACAAACGGATTATTCTCTCGATAATCGAAAAATTCAAGGGCGGTCCGGTCGGGCTTTCGAATATTGCAGTCGCAGTCGGCGAAGAAG
>JAQUZU010000085.1 GCA_028691175.1 Candidatus Kapaibacterium sp.
CATTGCCAATGGGAATTTTGCTGGGGATAATTTTGGCAATCGTTCCGGGACCGGTAGCGGTCGGAGCGATGAAACTCAGCCTGAATAACGGACGAAAAGCCGGCCTGCTTTATGCTGCAGGCGGTGGAATAATGGACGCGATATTTTGCAGTTGTGCTATTTTCGCGACTTCTGCCGTAATTAGTGCAATCGGAAATTTTTCGGCAGAGCATCCGATATTGATTTTTTCTATTCAAATTCTTATCGTAGCCGGAATCCTGATTTACGGCATAATGCAGTTCAAGGAGGCTAAACGTAATAATCGCAATGAGATAGAAGAATTAGAAAAAAGTAGCAACACTTTGCTCGACCGGGTTAAGCATCACGGTCCGCTGGCAATTGGTATTGCAATCTCGATGACGAACGTCCCAAGCCCGACATTTCTGCCCGGGCTGGCATATTTTACCTTGCAGGTACAAAAATTACATTTCTACGAAATAAACTGGATTTCGAATTTGCTGCTGGCGATTGGCTTCGGAATCGGAAATTTCCTCTGGCTCTCGGCCATCGTTCGTGCGGTTACTCACTATAAAAATAAATTTTCAACTAAATTTATCAGTGTGATTTATAAATTTGCAGGCTGCACGTTGCTTTGTTTTGGAACCATTCTGGGATATCGCGTGGTGTCTATTACTCGCTGGTCGGAAATATTTAGTTTCCTGATTGCATTCTGAACGGACTTAACTCAATGAATTATATAGATTTCATGATTGCCGCTCTTTGCGTGATTGCAATGCCGGGGCAAGATGTGATGTATCTTATCTCGCAGAGTATTTCGAATAGCCGCAAAGCAGGACTTTTTACTGCTTTCGGGCTAGCCTCCGGAAATATAGTTCATACGACGGCGATTGCGTTTGGTTTTAGCTATGTGGTGGCGAATTCTCCTGTATTGCTTACAGCAATAAAATTTGTCGGTGCGGCTTATTTGATTTATTTATCAATTGTTTTTTTCAGGGATAAATCGCTTTTGACAACTCAGAAAATCGATAAACGTGCGGCCCGGCAGCTGTATTTTCGCGGTGTCGCGATGAATGTTTTGAATGCAAAAGCGTGGCTTTTCGCGGTGCTGTTCTTCCCGCAATTCCTTAATCCTCAATCAGTTACTCCGATACTCGATGTGTATGTTCTCGGCATAATTTTCATAATTATGACTTTGATAGTCTTTTCGACGTTTGCTTTTCTGGCGTCGTCTTTTGCAGAAAAACTTGTAAATTCCGAGCGAGCAGCAAACATAATCCGCTATTTCAAGTCTGTCACAATGTTGCTGATAGCAATTTATCTTTTTCTATAAATTTTTTTCAAATCCGATTAAACTTTTGCACGCACGCTGTGTCTATAAAAGTATTATTGATGATTTTACCTTAACAGGTATGATTTGTAATAATGCCCTCAATACAGTTGCTTCTACCCACAACACAGGGTAGAAGCATTTTTTGTCTCCGGATATTTAATAGACTTACAATAATAGTACTGTAATTCCGTTTAATATTTTATTTTGTGCGGACATATTAAATATTATATAAACAGAAAGAAAACTTATGAGTTGTAAGAAGTTCTTATTATTGGGATTGGTGCCGTTTTTTATGCAACAGGCGTCAGCACAGTCCGGCGGAAGTATCGGCTCGTTTTCAGGAAATTTTCAGCTCGACAAGCAATACTATTTAGAAGATAAAGATATCGGTGCGGAGAAAGTAAAGGAAAAAATCCTCAGCAACGGGTATTTTAATCTGAATTATATCAATGGCGATTTTACCGCCGGCATTAGATATGAAAATTATACTAATCCGCTGCTTGGCTTCAACTCGAAACTTAAGGGGTCCGGCGTGCCGTATCGCTATATTCGCTATAATAACGGTTTTGTAGATGTTACTGCCGGCAATTTCTATGAGCAATTCGGCAGCGGAATGATTTTCCGTTCATACGAAGACCGCCAGCTCGGCATCGATAATGCTATTGACGGTTTGCGCGTTAAATTAAATCCGATTGACGGTATTGAACTGACAGCATTGATTGGCAAGATGCGCAACTACTGGAATACGAGCGAAGCAATTATTCGTGCGGGCGACATTGACGCAAATATTAATACGCTTTTGCCGGGGCTGATGGGCGACGATATTCAATTGAATCTTGGTGCGTCGATTGTCAGCAAATACCTTCCGGAGAAAGATCCGACACTCGTTTTGCCGGAAAATGTTGCGGCGGGAGCGTTCAGATTTAATCTTACAGGCGAGAAATTCTCGATTAACTCAGAATTTGCATATAAGGCAAATGACCCGATTTATACCAACAATAAATCGTACAATGATGGAACCGGATTTTTATTGCAGGCTTCGTATTATGACGACGGAATCGGAATTTCGCTCAATTTGCACAGAATCGACAACTTTGATTTCCGTGCGGACAGAAATGCGACTCAGACCGATTATTGCATAAACTATTTGCCGCCGATAAGCAAGCAGCATACTTACAGTTTGACGAACATGTATCCGTATTCTACGCAGTTAAACGGCGAAGTCGGAGCACAGGCGGAGATAACTTATACATTCGATAAATCCTCGTTTCTCGGCGGAAAATATCCGTGGGAGATCAATCTAAACTGCTCGTATATCAATGCCTTAGATACGGCTTATACAGAGAAATATCTTTATGATTCGCCATTCTTCAGTATTGGCGACAGAAATTTCTTCCAAGATTACAGCATTTATGCGTCTAAGAAATTCTCATCCGACGTGAAATCGAATTTCGGCGTTGTATATCAAAATTATGATCGCGATATCGCAGAAAAAGGCGGTGCGCCGACTTTCGGAAAAGTTCAGACAGTCAGTGCGGTTGTAGATTTCACATTTAAACTTGCACAAAAACAATATCTCCGCACAGAAGCACAGCATCAGTGGTATACTCAGGATTCGACTGTTCACAGCAAGGAATATTCCAATGGAAATTGGATTGCGCTTCTCGCAGAATATACCATTGCACCGCATTGGTATTTCACTTTGCTCGATGAATGGAACTATGGTAATGAATATGATGACAAGCAGTTGCATTATTATTCTGCATCGATTGCATACAATCGTGGCGGTTCGCGCGTTCAGTTTGGCTATGGGCGCCAGAGAGCGGGCATTTTGTGTGTAGGTGGTGTTTGTCGTCAAGTGCCGTCGTCGAACGGATTTAATCTAAGTATTTCAACATCATTCTAAGAGGACAAAATGAAATTTCTAAATATATTGAAGCTTGCATTTGTTTCAGTTTTGTTTGCGTCGCTATATTCTTGCGATGTAATAGATAAACCATTCGAAGAGAGCCTGACTCCCGAAGATACCACTTCTACTACGACACATGTCCGCAAGATTTTGCTTGAAGAATATACCGGTTTTCAGTGCCCGAACTGTCCTTCTGCCATTCCGGTAATTGAAGCGTTAAAGGCGGTTTATTCCGATCGACTGGTTGTAATGGCTGTCCATGCCGGATATTTTGCAAAACCTGATGCTTCCTCAGGGCATTATCTATATGATTTCCGCACTTCTGTAGGTACCGACTGGTATCGCGAATTCGGAATCGAATCTAATCCGATGGGCTTGATTAACCGCATAGGCAAAACGACAAACCAGCACATCTTCGCGCCGGGTTCGTGGGCAGAGCAGATTGCGACATTGGCTGAAGACAATGAACCGGAAATGCTGATTAACATTACGCCGAGTTATACTGATGGTGCCGCTTCTATCGGTGCAAAAGTCGATGTTGAATTTCTGCAGGACTTGGAAAAACGCTATATGCTGTCGGTTGTATTGATTCAAGACGGAATTATCGATGTTCAGAATAATGGCGGAACTGTAGTCGAGGGTTATGAACATAATCACGTGTTGCGCGGTGCGTTCAATTCGTCATGGGGAGAAGCAGTAAATTCTGAAAACGTTGCGAAAGGCGAAAAATATTCGACTAACCTATCAATCGCAGTGAAAGAAGATACGACTCATCCATGGGAAGCCGACAAAATGAAAATTATTGCTTTTGTCTATGATGTAAATACTTACGAAGTAATGCAAGTAGAAGAAGTAAGCGTTAAGTAATTGAATTAAAATGAGTTATTAGGGAAAGTCCGAGCGGTTGTTCCAATGGACTTTCCCTTTCGTTTAGTAATGAAAGTAGATCTTCAAGATATTGCAAAAATTTCCGGCGGCAGGTATTCGGTCAGTAATTTGACGGACGCAGAGAGATTTTGCAGGTCGATTGCGACATCGCACTATGAGAATTTTCCGGTGGCGTCCGTGCTTTTTCCGAAAAATCGGCGGCAAGACATATTTAATATTTATGCGTTTGCTCGCACTGCGGACGATATTGCCGACACGCTTTTAGATTTTTCCGAGCACGAGCGGCGTATGCTGCTATCAGCCTATCTCGAAAATCTGCACAAATACGTGTCCGGCAGCACAATTTCGGAAAAAAATAATCCTGTTTTGCTGGCGTTGAGCAAAACAATTAACAGGCTCGGGCTGCCGCTTGATCCATTTGAAAAACTGATTGCCGCGTTTTCGTGGGATTCTGATTTTAAGCAGCCACGCGAGTGGAGCGATTTGCACGCGTATTGTGCGAAGTCGGCTAATCCGGTCGGCGAACTCGTGTTGCGCGTTTTCGGCTTATATAATCGGGAGACAGCGTATCTCTCCGATTGCATTTGCACGGGCTTGCAACTTGTGAATTTCTGGCAGGATTTCTCTGTGGATTTGCCAAACGGACGCGTTTTTATTCCGAGCGAAATTTTGCAGAAGCATAATCTGAGCGAAACCGATTATAATAGTTGGGCGGCTGACGAAAATTTTCAGTTATGCCTCGAAGAAATTTACGATTATACCGAAAAATATTTTGTTATTGGCAAAGAATTGGTTAATTTGCTGTTTCCAAAGAGACTGAAAATAGAAATCTCGCTAACACGTCTCGGCGGAATGAAAATTCTCGAAAAAACACGGCAACTCGGAATTAATATTTTGCAGCAACGTCCGCAAATCAGTAAGTGCGATATTATGCAGATATTTACAAAATCATTGATATGAAAAACGGCTTTACGGAATATATTACCAAGCATGACCTGGCACGATATGAAAACGAAAAAGTTCTCGAAGAGGGCAAATCGAATTTTGCGTCGTCGTTTGCCGTTTTGTCTCGCGACGAGAAAAACGCGATTAATTCCGTGTATTCTTTCTGCTCGTATATTGATGATATAGTAGATGCACCGGAAAATTCCGCCTCTGCTCGAAAGCGAAAACTCGAGCGCCTGCATTGGTGGGAAGAGATTATCGAAAAGTTTTATGCCGGAAATATCGATAATATTGCGATGAAGCCGTTCGAAAAGTTAATCGGACACTATAATATTCCGAAGCAATACTTTATCACGTTGATTGACGGCTGCAAACGAGACTTGTTGCAAAATCGCTATGCGACGTTTGACGAACTCAAAGAATATTGCTATGGGGTAGCCGGAATTGTCGGGCTGATCAGCATTGAAATCTTCGGTTATAAGTATGAGGAAACTAAAAATTACGCGATTAATCTGGGATATGCGTTGCAACTGACGAATATAATTCGCGATGTAAAAGCAGATAAATTGCGCAATTACATTTATTTGCCGAAAGAAGACTTAGAGCGCTTTGATTATTCCGAAGAAGACATTATTAATGAAGTTTATAACGAAAACTTTCTCGAATTAATGCGCTTCCAGACCTCGCGTGCCAGAGAATATTTTCACAAAGCACGGACTTGCCTGCATCCGGACGAGCGTGCGACCGTTTTTGCCGCCGAAATTATGGATGCAATATATTATAGACTCCTCGAAAAAATCGAACTCAACGAGTTCCGAATCTACGATAAACGCATTCGCGTATCGACTCCGCACAAAATATACCTTGCGTTCAAGCACAAGGTTCAGGCGGCACTCTTGGTTGACCGCATTAAAAAAAATAATGCATAAATATTTGAATTATTTTTTGTTTTGTATAAATATTTCTTTGTATGTTCGTCTATACACGTAGTAAATTTCTTAACATTGAAATACGACTATGGCTGTACCTTACAATTTGAAAAGTACGGAGGGGGATTCCGGAAAGTTCTATAAAAAATTACAGAATGTTACTGCAGAAATCGAGCGTTATGCTGTGCGGTTTAATCCGGTAATTGCTTCTTTTAAAGCGTTTCTCGCCGAAAATAATTCTGAAATCATCAGACACGATGCCGAATATATGATTGAATATCTCATGATCGGCATGCTTTGGAATCGCTATATTGCATACGCTATGGCACAGAAATTCTGCGTTACGCAGTTTTCCGGAGGACTTGCCAAGCTTAAGCGCTCAAACCCGAATTTGCGACCGGAAATCGATAAGGTTAAAGCCGATGTAGTCGATAATTTCTTGTCGAAAACGACTTACGAATATGCAGGTACCTGCCTGACGAACTATAAGAAATTGCTCGACTGGCTTATCGGAACCGATGAATTTACAGAGGAAGTCCTGCGCTTGCACAATTGGGAGCAATTCTTTGAGAGTCTCCCTGAAGATGATACTTGTGAAATCTTAGAGCAAACTATTTCGTCGGCGTATGATTTTGAGGACAAAGCGCACGAAGCATTACATGAATTTACGGATTCGCTTTTTGACTTTTTAGAGGAAGTCTATTCGGCAACGGAAAAGCGCGAGGACGCGATTTTACGCACAAAAATGCCGGAAGAATATCATTTTAACATGATTGCAATTCAAATTTTGAATAATGCCCTGCATGATGAATTTATTGCTAAAAAACACAAAGTTGTGTTGATTCCGACATGTATGTGCAATGATACGGAAAATTGCAAGGGTGAGACAGATGGCGAAATACGCCGTTGCAAGAAGTGCGACGACAAATGCAATATCAAGCAAATTACAGAGCAACTCGGCGACGAAGCCGAAATTGTGGTAGTTCGTCACGCAAGCGGTTTTGCGAATGTTTTCCGCAGATGGCAAAACTTGCACGACACCGGATTTGTAGGTGTTTCGTGTGTGCCGAGCGCGATAAATGAAGCGCTGAATCTTCGCAAATTGAACATCGTATCGCAGATAGTTTTCCTAGAAGAATGTTCATGCAAGAAGCATTGGAGCGACGATGGATTGCCGACTTGCACCAGCATAAACCGGATTAAGCAAATTCTGCACGGATAAATCGTATATGAGGAGAAAAGTTTTCGCCGGTAACGAGTGGGTAGAATACGAGTTGACTGTCAAACATGTTGCGAAAATGTATCTTCGTGTATCGAAGAAAATGGAAATACTCGTCTCTATTCCGTACGGAATAGAATATGAAATCGCCGATAGGTTTGTTCAAAGTAAATATTCGTGGATAAAAAGCCGTATACTTGCCAAGCAAAACGAACTTGAACATAAAGCGAGATTTGCCGGTCAAGATGAGAAATGGACATTGTTTGAGGGAAAAGTCTATCCGATTGAAGTGCGTGGTTCGGCGAAAGTAAGCATCGGATTCGAAAACGATGTTTTG
>JAQUZU010000086.1 GCA_028691175.1 Candidatus Kapaibacterium sp.
GTGCGGACGGTATGATCTGATTTTTCTTGATGAAACGATGATTGGTATTACCGGCATTGAAGCCCTGCCGCGGATTAAAGAATTTGCTCCCACCACGCCGGTTGTGATGGTTACGAAGAATGAAGCAGAATCTCTGATGGAAGAGGCTATCGGCAAGAAAATTGACGACTATCTTACCAAACCGGTTAATCCGGCGCAAATTATCGCCGCGGTCAAAAAATTCCTTGACTCTAAGCGTATTGAACAGGAAACACTTACGCAGGATTATCTGCAAGGTTTTGCAGAAATTTCTCGTCGCCTGTTCGATCCGTTGGATTGGAAAGATTGGGATGAAATATATCGCAAGCTGGTGTTCTTTTCTATTGAACTTGATAAACATCCGCAACTTGGGTTCGGGCAGACATTGAGCGATCAATGGCGTGAATGTAATGCAGCATTTTCGAAGTTTGTAGAGCAAAACTATGTTCGTTGGATTAATCATGAAAAAGATGATGATGTGCCACTGTTTTCTAACTCTATAGTTGATAAGTACTTACTTCCGCTGCTTAAATCCGGCGACCCGGTTTTTATGTTCGTAATCGATTGTATGCGTCTTGATCAATGGCTTGTAATAAAGGAATTGCTTAGCCCGTATTATCAGTTCAAAGAAGAAGATTATTCGGCGATATTGCCAACTGCTACGCCATATTGCCGTAATGCGATTTTTGCCGGATTGTTTCCGTATGATATAAAAAAATATATGCCGCAATATTGGGTGAATGAACTAAATAGCGAAGACCATAAAGCAAATGCTTTCGAAAAAGAACTTCTCGACGAGCAACTAAAACGCAAGGGCGTAACTTTGCGTACTCCGTTGAATTATATAAAGATACATGACACCGAGTTCGGCAAGAAAATTGAGGCAGATCTTGGAAAGTATACCAACAAGCATCTTACGGCTATCGTTATTAACGCGATGGATATGATTGCACATTCGCGTTCAGACTATGCAATTTTGAAAGAGATTGCTCCGGATGAAAGTGCATATCGCTCGCTGACTCGTTCGTGGTTTACGCATTCGAGTCTGTTTAAAATGTTGCAAATTATTGCACAAAATCCCAAAGCACGCGTGTTAATTACGACTGATCACGGCTCTGTTCGATGCATGCATGGCGTAAAAGTCATTGGGGATAAAGATACGTCGACTTGTCTGCGCTATAAGTTTGGAAAAAATGTAAAAGCGGATCAGCGAAATGCAATGCAGGTAAAACGTCCGGAAGATTTCCGCCTGCCGACAATGGGTTTGACTGTAAATAACATAATTGCAAAAGAGGATTACTACTTTGTATATCCGACCGATTTTCATCAGTTCATGCTACGGTATCGCGACAGTTTCCAGCACGGCGGAATCTCCATGGAAGAAATGCTGATTCCGGTAATTGAACTTGAGCCTCGCTCTTAAATTTAACATGGTGTAGCTCTTAAGTCTTTTATATTCTAAAGTGTTACACTGTTTACTTGATAAACATAACAAAGGATACTAATGAACATTCTTGTATTAAACACGGGGAGTTCTTCCCTGAAATTTCAGATAATTGATACGGACTATGAAAAAATTGAAAAGTCTGAAGATAAACAGCTTGCAAAAGGTTTGATTGAGCGTATTGGGTCAGACAAAGCGGATTTGACTTTCCAGATTACCGGACAAGACAAGTATAAAAAAACTATGCCGCTTGCCGACCATAAGCAAGCAATAGATGAAATCGTTAATTGGTTGACTGATTCAAATACGCATATTGACGGAATTTCATCGCTTAAAGATATTCATGCAATTGGGCATCGCACTGTTCACGGTGGCGAGAAGTTCAGCAGTTCTGTTCGTATTGATGAAAATGTTGTTGCGATGGTTGAAGAGTGTGTTGGTCTTGCTCCACTTCATAACCCCGCAAATCTTAAAGGAATAGCGGCTGCAAGCGAAACATTTGGTAAAGATATTCCGCAGGTTGCAGTTTTTGATACGGCTTTTCATACCACTATGCCGGAAAAAGCATATCTATACGCTGTACCGTATAACTATTATACAGATTATAAGGTTAGAAAATACGGATTTCATGGGACTTCGCACAGATTTGTTTCATATCGTTACCGTACTCTGAAAGGTCTGACGCCGGAACAAACTAAAATAATTACTATGCACATGGGCAACGGTTGCTCAGCTTGTGCAATTGATCACGGAAAATCTATCGATACTTCAATGGGTATGACTCCGCTTGAAGGTATGATGATGGGTACTCGTGCCGGTGATCTTGATAGTTCGCTTATTGAATATGTTGCACATAAAGAAAACGTTTCGTGCGAAGAGATTTTTAATGTAATCAACAAAAAATCAGGTTTGTTTGGGGTTTCCGGCTTAACTAACGATATGCGCGACCTTGAGGCTGAAGCACAAAAAGGCCATAAACGAGCTCAAATTGCACTTGATATGTTCGCATATCGTGCAAAAAAATACATTGGTTCATATATGGCTGCGATGAACGGTGCTGATGCAATTATCTTTACCGGCGGAATTGGCGAAAACGGCTTCGAAGCAAGAGCCAATATTTGCAATGGCTTAACTGCGATTGGCATTGAAATCGATCCTGAATTAAATGCAAAAGCAATCCGTGGTGCTGAGATGAAAATCTCTAGTTCGACAAGTAAAGTCGAAGTATGGGTTATACCGACCAATGAAGAATTAATTATTGCACGCGATACTTTTAGAATTGTTAGTGCAAAATAATTATACAATTAAGCGTGTGCTTAACGGTTGAACGAAAACTGAAATTAAAAAAATTTAGGGCGAATTATATTCGCCCTTTTTTTATTTTTTCTTTGATTTATAAATTATTTTTACTATTTTTGATTTAAGATTTGATTGAACAAACATAAGAATGGTGTAATATGACAATACTAGATAAAATATCGAATATTTTACCGGTTGGAGTATTTTCGGTTGAGTTTGATGATTTAATCAAAAAAGCTGACGATATAATGAAAAAAGAGAAAATCAAGCGTGTTCCGGTGGTTGAAAATGGAAAATTCATTGGAGTTATTACAGAACGTACGCTTATGGAGTATTCTTTGCGACGTATTTATGATTCCGGTGACGAATTCGGCGAAATTGGATACAACAAAATCAGTGATTTTCAAAATATTCTTGCGCGCGATGTATTCTTCGTTTATCCGGAGGACAGCGTTAATAAAGCAATGGAGATAATGACGAAAAAACACATAGATTATGTCGTTGTAGTCGACTGGGAGAAAAATCTCGTTGGAATTTTGACCGCAATAGATGTGCTAATGTATTTAAAAAGCCAATTCGATTAAATAGAGATGCGCGAGGATAGTGCTCGCGAAATTGTTGCTTCGTCAGTGAATTCAAGTTCGCCACTCATAGGTATGCCCCGAGCAAGTCGCGTGATTTTAATATCTAACGGTTTGATGAGTTTGGAAATATATTGAGTAGTGATTTCACCTTCTATGTCGGCATTTAAGGCAAAAATTACCTCGCTAATGTCGCCGAGACGTGCGATTAGTTCTGTAATTTTTATATCTTGAGGCGATACATTGTTTAGCGGGCTGATTAATCCGTGCAAAACGTGATATAAACCGTGGTATTCGCCGGTTTTTTCAATTGCCATTACGTCATTGGGCTCTTCAACCACGCATATTGTCGATTTATCGCGGTTTTTTCCGGTGCAAATCGGGCACGGATCGACTTCGGTATAATTGTTGCAACAAGAACATAATTTCACATTTTTCTTTAACTTTTGTAGTGAAGAAGAAAAATTATCAATGTATTCTTGGTCTTGCTTTAATAAAAAATACGTCATACGCTGTGCCGTTTTTCTGCCGATTGATGGCAAAGAAGCAAAGCAATCGACGACTTGTTCAATCGAATCAGATGTATAAAGCATATTTGCCTAAAAGTTCAGTCCGGGAATATTAGGCAATTTCGATGATAGTTTCGCAACTTCTGCCTGCATCTGATCTTGTACAGCCTTTTGTGCGTTATTAAAAGCTGCAACCAATAAATCCTGAAGCATTGTAACATCATTATTATCAATTACTTCCGGGCTGATAGTAACCGCAAGCACTTGGTTGCCACCGTTCATCTTTACTGAAACCATGCCTGCACCACTTTCGCCTGTAACTACAATTTTTTTCGCTTGGGCTTTCATGTTTTCGACTTCTTGCTGCATTACCTTTGCTTTTTCGAGCATTTCTTGAATATTAAAACTCATATTATATCCAATATTTTAATAATTAAACCGTCAAATATTTACGGAATACTAAAATAGCAAATTTTATGCTTAATAACGACAAATTTTTTTTAATTAAGAAACTTTAATTAAATATATCATACTTGAAAGGTTTATGATGGGAATATTCAGCAGAATATCAGATATTTTCAAAGCAAATGTAAATGATGCCCTTGATAAGGCTGAAGATGCGGAGAAAATGCTTAAGCAAATGATTATTGAAATGGAAGAATCGGTAAATAAAACCACTCTTGCAGTTGCAAATGCAATAGCTAACGAAAAATCATTACAGCGAAAACTTGAAAAAGCCCGCACCGATACGGCGGAATGGGAGAAAAAAGCAGTACAGGCACTACAGGCAAACCGTGAAGATTTGGCAAAAGCTGCCCTTGAAAAAAAATCTCTTTGTGCAAAAAATGTTGCAGATCTCGAGCCGATTTATCAGACTGCACGAGCTACTGCAGATAAAATGCGCGAGCAACTTAATACATTGAAAGTAAAACTTGACGACGCTCGCACCCGTCAAAGTACGCTTATTGCCCGGTCGCAAGCGGCTAAAGCACAGAAACAAATTGCACAGTCTATGTCCGGAGTCGGTTCTGATGCATTCAGCAAGTTCGATAAATATGAAGGTAAAATCGAACAACTTGAATCCCAAGCTGCTGCATTCGAAACTTTAGCCGGCGAGGATTCAAGTCTCGACGATGAATTTAAAAAACTTGGTAGTGCGTCGGTTGATAGCGATTTGCTGGCATTGAAGGCGAAGATGGGGATGCTCCCGGAAAACGGATCTGATACTGATAATTCACTCAAGCAATAGGAGAACGGAATGATAAATATCGAAGTAAATAGTGGGGCAGAGACTCCTGACGAAATTATGATTGCAACTCAAGAAAAAGTGGAAAATATTCTAAAAGCCGAGTTTCCTGAATACATTAAATTCGAAGATGGGAAGTTTACAATCTCGCGTGGTTCAACGCAAATTATGATTGTTGTGCGCCCTTATACGGATAATGATGCTGTAATTGAATGCATTGCAAATGTAGTATATGATGCAAATATTACAGAAGATCTAATGAAATTCCTGTTGCGAAAGAATGCTGAACTTCATTTTGGCGCATTTGGTTTGCTGTTCGACGATACAATCGTATTCTCTTATTCGCTTGCAGGAACATGTCTTGATGAAAATGAACTCATTAATGCGTTAAATTCTGTTGCAACTATCGCCGATTACTATGATGATGTAATTGTAAGTACTAACTGCGGAAAACGTGCTACCGATTTAAATGTAGAAATATAAAATTTGAAAAAATGGAAAAAAAAACGTCTTCCGAGAAATCGGAAGACGTTTTCAGTATTAACCTTTAACAAGGCAAATATCTTATATCCAACCTCTGAGTTTGCTTGCAGTTGCAACTTTTTCAATTGCAATCATATAAGCTGCATCGCGCATATAAACGTTCTTTTCTTTAGCTTTGTTAGATACTGCGTGATAAGCGTCAGTCATCTTAGAATCTAATTTCTCAAGAACTTCTTCTCTTGGCCAGAAGTAGTTTTGGTTGCACTGTACTTCTTCGAAGTAAGAGCAAGTTACACCACCTGCATTTGCTAAGAAATCAGGAACCATGAACATTCCGTTTTTCTTGATGATCTCGTCAGCTTCCGGAGTTGTAGGACCATTTGCAGCTTCAACTAAGAATTTAACGCAAGGTTTAATTCTCTTAGCTGTTTCGCCTGTAACTTCGTTTTCTTTTGCAGCCGGAATGATAATATCAACATCTTGAGCGATCCAATCTTCGCCAGGAAGAATTTGATAGCCGGCAGCTTTTGCTTTATCTTTGTTAATTGTACCAAATTTATCAACCATTGCTTTTAATTCAGCAAAGTTGCAACCTGATTGTTTGAAGAAAGTGTATGATTTTTTATCAACGTTGTCCCAGCTAGATACGCAAACTGCAGTGCCGCCGAGTTGAGTGTATAAATCAAGAGCATATTGAGCAACGTTACCAAAACCTTGGATAGCTGCTGTAGTTTTCTTGATATCAACGCCTTTTTCTTTCAAAGCTTCACGTAAGCAGAAGATTACGCCGTAACCGGTAGCTTCAGTTCTTGCAAGTGATCCGCCAGAACCAACCGGTTTGCCTGTGATGAAACCAGGAGCTTGTACGCCGGTAATCTTTTCATATTCGTCGAGCATCCACATCATGTGTTGACCGTTAGTCATTACATCCGGTGCCGGAATGTCTTGAATAGGACCTACCAAACGATATACTCCGCGAACCCAACCGCGGCAAATTTGCTCTTGTTCTCTATCAGATAATTCTCTAGGATCGCAGATAACGCCACCCTTAGCACCGCCTAATGGAATATTAGCAACTGCTGTTTTCCAAGTCATCCACATTGATAAAGCTCTTACTGTATCAACTGTTTCGTTAGGATGGAAACGGATACCGCCTTTATAAGGGCCGCGAGCGTCATTGTGTTGGATACGGAAACCACGAAATACTCTTTTAGTACCGTTGTCCATTGTGATAGGAATAAGGAAGCTAATTTCGCGATAAGGTTGTCTCAAGAATTCGCGTGTTGCTGCGTCAAGATTTAATTCTTCAGCTACAGTGTCAAATTGCTGTTGAGCCATTTGATATGGGTTAAATGCCATGATGATTTACTCCAAAATTATATTATAAAAAATCGGTGAGCAAGTAAATGTTTTGTTGTATCCTCACCAAAATCCTTTTCGGGAATGCACTTGAGTGTTTATAACCAGATTGTACATTTCTCGCTTGCCTACAATTTGCAAGTTACATAATGGACGAACTATCTAGATGTGTATTGCAAATTGTTGAAATATTTTTATTTTTTCTTTGTGCCGGCTGTTTCAAGTGCTAATGAACGTAATTTTCGAATATTAACGGCAATATCTCCGCTAAAAATCCCGCTACCACATACTAAATTATTAGCACCGGATGCAACTATCGATTGCACGTTATCGAACTTTACTCCGCCATCAACCTGTATTTCAACGTTTTCTAAGCCTTGTTGCAACAAAATGTTTGCAACTTGTTCGCACCTGCGGTGAAACGACGAAATGAAACTTTGTCCGCCAAAACCAGGATTTACCGACATCAACAATATAAAATCGCAAAATTCGGCTGCTTCGTAAGCATAACAAATCGGAGTGGTAGGGTTGAGAGCGATTCCTGCTTTTACATTTCGTGCCTTGATTTGCGAGATTACGCGGTGCA
>JAQUZU010000087.1 GCA_028691175.1 Candidatus Kapaibacterium sp.
TTCATTATCTTTATCAATTTTTTCTTTGTTGCCATACTGACGCAAATATTCGAGCATTCCCTGCTGCTGCCAAATAAAATTCTGTGGCAAAGCGGGGAAACGGCGTTTTAACTTGCCGTAACTGCACATTGCCGGGGTCGCCCAAAACCACACTAACAAGTTTATTCTGCTCTGCTCGCCGGAAATCGCCAAGGCAAGCGGCAGCACACAATTCAAAACTATTTCGCGTCGCAAGTGTGCCCCTTCTTCGCCAAGCGGTGTCTTGATCAGTTCGATCATTTTGTCCGGGATCAAAAGTGGCTCAAGATCGTTAAGTTCGTCCACAAATTTCCCGGCTTTCGACTTGCAAATCGTATTTCCGAGCGTAACCAATGCCTCGTCAGTATAAACGGGACGTTTCCGTCGAGCGTGATATTTCTGTAAATACTCGCGTGTAAGTATTCCGAGCACATCGAGTACGTTATTTTTATATAGCAATTTCTGTGCCTCACCGGTCTTGCGCAAGATACGATTTAGCGAATATTGCTGCAAATCCTCCAAAATATCGGCTATATCGTCGTTTTCCTTTGTAGTTTCCGTTTTTTGTGCCTGCAATTCTTCGGGATCAAGGCGTAAAATTTCGAAATCGTGCGATACTTTTGCATCGTCGTTAAGCACAATATGCAAAATCACGCGGTTATAACGATTATCGTTGCTATGTTTGTGCTCTTCCCAATCAGAGCTGTTGCGATGAAATTCCGCATCGCCAACCACAATTGCACCATTAATTAAAACCGCAATATCGAGAAAATCCGGTCCGGCCGAATGATTTATTCTCCCGGGAGACAATACCTGAACACGTTTATCGGAAACCGTCGAACGTACAGCCGCCGGGTCCGAAAGCAAACTATGCACCATTCGTTGCATTTTCAGTTCGGAAATCACCGATAAATCCGTTTTTTTGTTCTCAGCCACTATATATTTTTCTCATTATACTTAACACTTTTAAGACGATAATATTATTTTATTATTGCACATTTAATATATTTCAGACGCAAACGATAAAAAAAGGACATGCAAAAATGCATGCCCTTACTTTTGTATACTTTACTTGTTAGAGAAAGTCTATATACATTCTATCGCCGCTTCTGCATCTGCAGCAGTTTTGAACAATTCGTCCAAATGCGTCATTTTAAGTAATGTGTTCACCTTTTCGGGAACAGCAACCAAATACAAATCTATTTTATTCTTTTTGGTTTTACTCAAAGCAGACACAAGCATTCCCAAGCCGGAACTGTTCATCAGTTCGACATCGGCAAGATTGACGATAATTGCTTTTTTGTTTTCGTTGCAAATCTGTTCGATATAGCCGGAAAATTCCAAAGCATCGTTTCCGCCCAGAACATTTTTAGGCAGAGTAACGACCGAAACATCGGCGTTTTTGTTATCTATCATAATTTCCTGCATTGCTTTCTCTCAAATAAAATTTTACATATTGGTTGCACTTGCAGCAACTTGTTTTTTCTTTCCGAATTTGCCGTCATACCATACAACAAATGCACTTGCAATATAAATTGTAGAATAAGTACCGGAAACCAAACCGGCAAGCATCATGAATGCAAAACCTTCCAAAACCGGACCGGCTGCAAAAACCATTACTATCAACACAAGCAGAGTAGAAGCAGTAGTCATAATTGTACGGCTTAATGTTTCATTCAAGCTTAAGTTCAATAGTTCAGGCAATGCCATTCCTTTATGAAGTTCTTTGTTTTCACGAATACGGTCAAAAATAACCACTGTATCGTTTACAGAATAACCTACTACAGTCAGAGCCGCAGCAAGTAGGGACTGAGTAAATTCCAAGTTGAGCAAATCGGTTTTACCAACCAATACTGTTACACCGACTGCGACTATCACATCGTGAACCAACGCAATCACAGCTCCGGCACCGAATACAAACTCGAAACGGAATGCTACATAAATCAACATTGCAAGTACAGCCAAAAATACGGCGATAACTGCCTGAGTTCTCATTTCGCCACCAACTTTTGGACCGATTGAGTTTTCGCCAAGTTTGGTAACTGTATTATCCGAGAAACCATCTTCAAGAATTTGTAACAACTGTTCAGATGCTTTAGTATTAGTGCTACCACCTTCACCTTTTAATTCTCTTACGCGGATAATAAATTGTCCATCACGTCCGTAAGATTTAATTTCTGCATCGCTAAAAGCAGATTTTTCAATTACTTTTCTGATTTGATTTACTTCCATTGGTTTAGAGAATTCAAACTGACATTCTGTACCACCAACGAAGTCAATGCCCCAATCAATACCAAGTATTGCAACTGCTGCAATAAGAACTCCGCACAAGATTGCAGAGAATGTTCCGAAAAACTTACGTTTACCGATAAAATCAATATGTGTATCTTTAAAAAATTGCATTTTATTATTCCTCTTTCCTTATTATGCGTTAGTTTTACGAACCGGAACGCCGATACTAATCATCTTTGCACCGTTCTTAGTCATTAAATTAATCATTGCCTTAGACATTACGACTGCCGTAAATAAGGTTGCCAAGATACCAATCATCAAAGTCATAGCGAAACCTTGAATCGGGCCTGTACCACAATAGAACAAGACAATACCTGTAAGGAATGTTGTAACGTTAGAATCCACGATTGCGGAAAGTGCTTTTTTATAACCTTCGTCGATGGCAGATTTCATTGAACGGCCGGCAGCAAGTTCTTCTCGGATACGTTCAAAAATAAGTACGTTTGCATCCACCGCCATACCAACGGTCAAGATAATACCGCCGATACCTGGTAAAGTTAAAGTACCATCGAATGCAGCCATAACAGCCAAAATCAAAAGAACGTTAACAAGAAGTACGCAATCGGCAACTAAACCACAAGCAGAATAGTAGAGGAGCATGAACAAAATTACGAGAGCAAATGCCACAAGAGAAGCATTCAAACCATCATTAATTGAATCCTCACCCAAGCTTGGTCCTACAACTCTTACTTCAGCAGCCTGAACAGGTGCTTTCAAAGCGCCGGCTTTCAGAACGATTTTCAACATTTTTGCTTCTTCAGAGTTTTCCATACCGGTAATCTGTGAGCTACCGCCCATGATTTTCGATTGAACTGTAGGAGCAGTATAAACTTGATCATCAAGAATTACAGCTACGCGTTTGCCGATATTTGCACCGGTAATTTTTCCCCAGCGTTCAGCACCGTCTGCATCCATTGTCATGTTAACAATTGGTTGGTTGTTAGTCTGATCAAATGTAGCCATTGCATCTACAATGACTTCACCTGTTAATTTCGGCTGGAAGTCGCGGCATGCAAACATATTATAGAATTTGTATTTTTTGCCGCTCTTGTCTGTCATAATTTCAGGTTTTGCACCAAAATAAATATTAATATCTTCCGGCAAAAGTGATTTTACTTCGCGACGATTAAGATAGTTCTGAACTTTCTTCATAGAGGCTTCGTCAACCATAAAGTTGTATTCTCCATCCGGGAATGCATCGATTGCGAAGTTGATTTCCTGACTTGGCGACTTGTTGTCTTGTGCATAGCGCGAGCTGAACAAAGTAGTGAACGGATGATCCTTCAAGTATCTTTTTGCAGTTTCTTGTTGTGAAAGATTTGCATACGGATTAGCTGTATCGCCTTCAACATCTGCTTTTGCAGTGTCTGCAGACGCTACTTTAGTTGAGTCTCCTTTTGCTACTTTAGTTGAGTCTGCGACAGCAACGTCTGTAGAATCAGTAGCCGGTTTAGCCGCTTCTTCGAGAGAAGCCTGACCGGAAATAAGTTTATCGATTTTGTAGAAAGCGCGAACGAGTTTTTTATCGTTTGCGACAGCCTTAAATTCAAGGCGTGCGGTAGTTTTCAAAAGATCGAGCATCTGTCCTTCATCAGTAACGCCCGGCAACTCGAGAACGATTCTGCGAGAGCCTTGCTTTTGGATTGTCGGTTCGCTGATACCGTATTTATCGACACGCTGGCGAATGACTTGGATTGCCTGGTCAATTGCTTCGGTTTCATTTTCGCGAAGTTTGTCTTCAACCTGCTGTTCTGCTTTTGCAAGATCATCAGAAGTGTTAAAGTCAAAATAATCAGACAAATATTTCTTTTTCGGACGAGCCATGCTGTCGAAATATTTCAAGAAAATGTCGATTGTGTTTGCATCGCTCATCATAGTTTCCTGACGAGTTTTGGCGATAACCTGGTTAAAGACTTCGTCTTTTGCTTCTTCCGAAGCCGATTCTTCGAGTAATTTTACTACATCGACTTCCAAAGTGACATACATACCGCCTCGAAGATCCAGACCGAGTTTCAGTCTTCCCTTTTTGGCACTTTCAAGATCTTTACCATACAATTTGGTAAAGTCCTCCATGATTTTGAATGAATCTTGCGGGTTTTTCGCGGCTTTTAGTTTATATCCGGACTCAATTTCTTCGAGCTGGCTTGCCCGATAAGTCGGATATAAGAGGTACGCACCGAGCAAGACAGGTATTACTAAAAGTAATATCTTGCCAATTGATTTGTTCAATTAAACCTCCAATTAAACATTATAAATAAATAATTTGTTTGCTAATAACTACTGAATGCTGTTGTATAAAAAAAACTTTTCAAAGCATAATTAACCGCAGAAAATCAAGTCATGTTTTTAACCTGAAAAGCGCCTTTTTGCCAAGAAAAGGGAGTATTTTTAATAATATATGTAGTCGTAGATGAATGTCTTGATAATCTTGCCGGAAGCGTCGGCTGCACATTCTTTCATGATACGTCCGCTAGCGTCATAGTAGAATGTGTTGATTAATTTCATATTGCCAGACTCGTCAAGCAAAATTTTGTCTATGCTTGAGTTGGTGTTGTAAACCACGCTATCCATTTTTTGAATAACGCCGGTCATGGCATCTTTCTGGATAGAAGTTGTCAGCGAACCGCGCTGGTTATAGAAATAATCAGTAGCAGTAGCGGATTTGCCGTCAGCAGAAACAACCATCGAATTAATCAAATTTCCCTGTCCGTCATATAGATATTTGCAGATTGCAAGCGTATCGCCGGTAGCGTTTGTCTCGACTTTTCGGATAGTATTTCCGAATGAATCGGCTTGCGTATTTACATAATTTGTAGAATCAACTTCGCCGTTTGCATTGTAGTATTCAGCAGTTTCGGTCGAGCCGGATTCTATATAACGAATCTTGCGAACCAGTTTTGCTCCGCCGTTCGAATCAAATTCCGTCACTTTAACCAAGCGTCCGGACTTGTCGAATTCTTTGTTATATATTCTCAGATGGCGATTGCCGGCATCATCGCATTGCCACTTCGTCTCGATCTTCACCACATTATCGATTCCGTTAAGTGGTTGATCGATTTCTGTGCACGAAGTCAAAATCAGCAAGCATGCCAATATTGCGCGAATATGTACCCAACATTTTTTCATCTGTATCTACACTTTTATCTAATTTAAGACATACAAAATAACGAATATATTTCCGAACTTCCAAGATTTATTTTACATTTTTTCTAATTATGTGATTTTTTTTACCATACTTGGTATTTTGCCGTGGTTTTCTTATTTTTGATGTCGTAATTTGTTTAACAAATCAAAGTAAAATGCTATGAAGCAAAAGGTACTATATATAATAATGTTGTGGTTTACTGTAGTATTGACCGCATGCGACGGCGATACAGTAAGCGATTATCTGGATATTTATCCGATTAGCGACGAACTTGCGCTCGGAATGCAGCTCGATTCGCAAATTATGGCAAATACACAGGAATATCCGATTCTGCAAAATGCAACCGCGAACGCATACGTTCGGGCAATTATGGACGAAATCCTCTCCTCGCCAAAAATCAAATATTTAACGCAATTCAACGGTTATTCAATCAAAATCGTGAATAGAGACGATATAGTCAATGCCTTCGCAACTCCGGGCGGATTCATATATGTTTATTCCGGATTGCTTAAATTTGTAGAAAGCAAAGCGGAACTTGCCGCTGTTCTTGCACACGAAATCGCACATTGCGAGCGCCGACATTCCACAAAAGCAATGACCAAGCAATATGGAATCAGTCTTCTGACACAACTTGTGCTCGGCTCCGACCCGTCGGCTTGGGAATCAATTGCAGCAAACTTATTCACAAATGGCGGAATGCTGTATAATAGCCGCGAAAACGAATACGAAGCAGACGAATATTCATTTAAATACCTGCAAAGTACAAAATATTATGCCGGTGCGATGATATATTTCTTCAATCGTTGCAGTTCGCAAAGTGCGTCCAAACCATCTGTTTTTGAGCAATTGCTTTCTACACATCCGCAAGATGCCGACAGAATTGCCGCAGTCGAGAAATTAATTAAAAACAACAACATAGCAGCTCCGACAGAAGCAAATTTGTTCTCGAGCGACTATGCAACATTTAAGGCTAAATTATAAGGAAATTATGAACGTTTTAGAAAAATATTTCCGTGCTGTCGAAGCAAAAAATTCACGTCTCTGCGTAGGATTAGACACCACGCTCGAAAAAATCCCTCACACTCTCGCTTCCCGCGGAATAGACGGAATGTATAAATTTAACCGTCAAATTATTAAAGCAACTGCACCATACGCCGCTTGCTACAAGATTAATCTTGCTTTTTATGAACAATACGGTGCAGAGGGATTTGAGTTGGTAAAGAAAACTCTTGCTCAAATTCCGGACGATATCGTAACAATTGCCGACGCAAAACGCGGCGACATCGGAAATACATCAAAAGCATACGCTCGTGCTGTTTTCGACGATTTAAAGGCAGATGCCGTTACTGTAAGTCCATATATGGGAAGCGATTCCGTCGAGCCGTTTCTGTTCGGAGACAAATTCGTCTTTGTACTTGCCCTGACATCTAATGTCGGCTCCGGCGATTTTCAACGCCTCGAGAGCAACGGAAAACCTCTTTTTATGCACGTAATCGAAAAAGCCTGCACTTGGACGCCTGAAAGCAAACTAGGCTTTGTGGTCGGAGCAACTCATCCGGACGAAATTGCCGAAATCCGCAAGGTAATCCCTGAACGCCTGCTGCTAATTCCGGGAGTCGGAACTCAGGGCGGAGACCTCGAGGGCACCCGAAAGGCTAACGGAACAAGTCCATACACGATAAATGTTTCTCGCGATATACTGTATCGCACTCGAAACGAAGATTTTGCAGAACTTGCCGGCGAAAGAGCGAAATATTACGCCGAGCAAATGGGAAAATAAATAAAACAGCCGGGGCGAACTAAATATCGTCTCGGCTGTTTTTATGCTTTCTGCAAGGCGTTACCTGCCCTTTACATTTTACCTCTTTTTGCGATAAACTCGCGCAGTGCTTTGTCGAACGGCGAGTTCGTCAGCGTCAAATTATAATCTACATTCAAATTGCGACATCTTTTTTTGAAGTCCTGCGTAAAATTCTGCATCGCGGTTACATACGCCTTTTGAATTTGTTGCGGTTG
>JAQUZU010000088.1 GCA_028691175.1 Candidatus Kapaibacterium sp.
AATTTTGTATAAAATTTCAAAATTCCCTCCGTAATTATGTAAATATTATCTAAAATATGATACGAGCGGAATTAAAATTTGTTTCAAAACATTTCCGGGAAAATTGCCCTTTCGATCAAATCGCACCAAATATGCCCGATCATTATATGCGATTCCTGAATGCGCGCAGTTATATTGCTCGGGACTACAACAGCGGCATCGCATAGCGGAAGAATTTTCCCACCCTCACAGCCAAGCAATCCGATAGTTTTCGTGCCGCGAGATTTTGCAATATTCATGGCGTTAATAATATCGCCGGAATTGCCGGAAGTAGATATTCCCACCAGTACGTCCCCGGCAGAACAATACGCTTCAACCTCGCGAGCAAATACATTTTCGAAACCTATATCATTGCCTCCGGCTGTCATTATCGACGGATCTACCGCAAGCGACATTGCCCGAATCGCCCGCCGATTAACGCTTCCACGAAAACGAACAACCAATTCGGCCGCAATATGCTGAGCATCTGCAGCACTTCCCCCATTACCGGCAAAGGCAATCATTCGATTTTCGCGCACCGCGTCGATTAACAATTCGGCGCATTTTGCTATATCATCAAGAGAATTTTCTGCGAGATTCTGTTTTGTGCGGATACTCTCCGCAATAGTATTTTTAATTAGATTTATCATTTTCTACCGTAACCAAATTCTTTTTAATAATTGCAATTAGCTCATTTCTTCCAAGACCGGACACCGACGAAAAAGGCAAAACCTCCACAACATTTTTGCACATTGCGAGGCACTCCTCGAGTTGCTGCTTACGCTCGGCAACTGCTGTTGCTTTAATTTTGTCGCATTTTGTCAAGATAACAAGATATTTCAAATTGTTATTTTCGAGCCACTCGACCATTCCTAGATCGGACTCCATCGGATCGTGCCGCGAATCAATCAGGATACACACCATGCGAAGTTTTTCGCGTTTTAAAAAATATCCCTTAGTAAGTTCCGCCCATTTTGCTTTTTCTTTTTTCGAGACAGCGGCGTAGCCATACCCCGGCATATCAACCAAAACCCACCGTTCCTCTACGCCGAAGAGATTAATTTCGCGTGTTTTTCCCGGGTTAGAACTCGTGTGAGCCAAATTTTTTCGATTCACCACACTATTAATAAGCGACGATTTTCCCACGTTTGATCGCCCGGCGAATGCTATCTCCGGCAAATTTACGATCGGCAACGTTTCTAATTTATCCGATCCGCCGATAAATTCTACATTTACTATTTTCATTTTTTATTTTAAATTATTTTCCAATATTACTTTAGTTTCAGCAAGTCAAAATTTTTCCCGAAAACGCCCATAACTTTAGAGACCGAGATGAATGCATGCGGATCTATTGAATGGATATACCCCAAAATTACTTGACGATCGACCTTGCGGGCAATCATCAAAATCACTTTCGTATTTTCTTTACTATACCAGCCGTGTGCGTCCAAGAGTGTTATTCCGCGTTTAATCTCGGTACCGATTGCATCAGCAATTTCGTCAGCATGCTTCGAAAACACCATAATTTGATACGACTGTCTGTTTCCGTCAATCACATAATCAAGAACTGTAGACATTACAAATAATTGAATATACCCATAGACTACTTTCTCGACTTCATACGAAATAAAATATGAAAAACCAATCACAACCAAATTAACCAATATAGTTACTTTGCCTGGACTGATATTATAATATTTATTTAATACAAGTGCCACAATATCGGTTCCACCGGTATTTCCGCCATACGCAAACGCCAATCCAACTCCAAAGCCGGATAGAGCACCGCCAATCACGCTCACCATAAACGGATCAAATTTCGTATTGTCAATATAATCCTGAATGCCTATGCCCTGCTGAAACAAAAGGAAAAACACCGCAGACAGAACTATTCCGAGCACAGTATTTATGCCCAATCTACCTCCGAGTAACCTCAGAGCGAAAACGAACAGCACGCCGTTTATTGCCAGACTCAGGATACCGACCGGAATTGTCTGATCCGAAAGGTAATACACTATAGCCGCAATACCATTTACGCCACCACCGAGAATCTGACTCGGAATCAAAAAAGCCGACCACGCAAAAGTATAAATCAGCAAGCCCAACACAATCATTGTGTATTGCCAAGCTTCTTTTTTCAATGTTTTGGATAATTGCATTGCGTTCCCTTTCATTTAATATTAGGTGATGAAGACGAAAATTATTAATTAATAGTGTGAATATATCAGCACCAATTTGCACGGTTGAAACGCCGGCGGACTTCATCTATTACTTCATCTGCATGCGGAACAATACGATTTTTCATAACAAATTCGCCTTTTACGAGTACGGACTCAATGCAATTATGTCCGGCACTATAAATCCAGTTTGAGGCAAGATTATACAGCGGAACCATCCGCTCATCACGCAAATCAATAATCAGCGCATCGGCTTCGCGTCCAACAGCAATCTCGCCCGCATTTATTCCGAAAGCCTCAGCTCCGGCGCGCGTAGCGATTTGCAACATATTTTTCACAGGCATCGCAGTTGCGCCCCCCTGCGATATTGCAAGCAATGAAGCAATTTTCGCTTCCTCTCGCATGTCGAGATTATTATTTGATGAGCAACCGTCCGTACCAAGCGTTACCTTGCAATTATACTTGCGAAAGATTGACATTGGAAATAATCCGGAAGCAAGTTTTCGGTTTGAAGTCGGACAATGCGAAATAACAGTTCCACATTCAGCAAGTGTTTTTACATCTTCATCATTTGCATAAATACAGTGTGCAGCAATAACCTTACAATCCAGCACACCGATTTTTTTCAAATATTGAACAGGAGTCAGTCCGGTCGCCTTAATGCAATCGGCATTTTCTTGCTCGGTTTCCGAAATGTGAATATGCAGGAAAACATCATTTTTTCTGGCAAGTTCCGCACAAGCGCGTAAATTCTTTTCGGAGCAAGTATAGACAGCGTGTGGTGCCACGGTAATCTGAATAAGGGGATTATTGCGATATTCGGCGATAAACTCCGCCGCCATTGGTAACGAAATCTCTGCATTCCTATCCATCACCGGACAGCCGATCGCCGCTCTTATTCCAAATTCTTCAACTGCTTTCACCAAGTGAGGCACATACCAATACATATCATTAAAAAAAACTGTTCCCGACTTCAACATCTCTACAATCGCAAGTTTTGTTCCCAGATAAATATCTTCGCCATTCAATTTTGCCTCCATAGGCCAGATATGCTCCGAAAGCCACTCAAAAAGTGGCATATCATCTGCGTAACCACGCAGAAGTGTCATACCGGCATGCGTATGCGTATTATAGAACGGAGGTATAAGCGCCTTGTTCGTACAATCAATTTTTTCAATGGATTCCGGAATTACAGTAGTTTCGCATTTTCCAATTTTCGAAAATCTTCCGTTTTCGATCTGCACATCGGTTATTTCACCCGACGGCAACATAATATTTTGAAGTAAAAAGTTCATAAACACATATTAGATAATATAACCCAGGCTATCGCCCAAAACACCGGCTGACCGGCTTTCTTCAATCAATCGGTCTTCGAGTTCCGCACTCGGCAGAATTATTCCGCTCGGACTGTTTTGTACCATATATACAGCACCGTAGTTGTGTAACGCCATAGTTGCCTCTATAAAGCAAACATTCGTCGGTTCGTCCAGTACAAAGTTTGCCGTTTTCTTTCCGTTCAAAACGCGAGACGGCTTAACATCTTTGCCATATTCGTCTTCGACTCCCATATTCAGTACAACCGCATACGACCAAGTTATTTCCTCCGGCGGGCATACATCAGCAACTGCATTTTTTATTCCGGTTGCGGAGACGACAAAGTCCGCAGTTTTTACTGCCCGAACAATCTCGTCGGTATCTTTTAAATCGAGCCATTTAATTCCACTTTCATTGCAAATCCGGCTCTTAGCTATTTCAGTTACAACAGTGATATTTAAATTATTTTTTTTGCCATAGTAGATGATGCCGGTTCCGACTTTCCCGCCACCAAACAATACAAGGTTTTTGCCGGCGAAATCGCTATAGCCGAAATGCTTAAGTGTCCGGAAGCAACTCTCGCCGGTACCGAGACAAGTTTCGATTCTCTTAATTTTTCCGCTATCGGCAAGATAAACCGGTACATTCGCCTGTTTATATTTTTCGACTCCGCTGCGAGTTAATTCCACATAGCCGAATCTGCTCGGCATGTGGCGAAATGCGGCGGCATTATCCAACACAATATCAAAATCTGCTGTACGGGTTTTATCGACTATTTCTATTTCGGCTGAACGCAAGAAATTCAATATTTCAGGATCATACTGGAACAGTTCGGTTACACCGACGGACAGTTTTGCTCCGGCAAGCAATAGTGCCTTATATTTCAACAGCGTATTGCGATAAATAGGCGTCGCGTCGAGTACTCTCAGTCCGTCAAGCGGTTTTGACGCCTCGAATTCCTCATATTGTTTTAGCAAGCACGGATATTCATTCGGTGCGTATTTTGCAATCATGCAATCAATTTCTGCTATTTTATTCATATTTTCCGTTTCTATGCGAAGAATTTTTTATACCACAAATTCAGATTCAACATTGTATAAATCATAAATCCGGCATTGACTTTTCCGCTTTTATGTTTGCTCAAAAGTGCTTTCATATATTGTTTATCGACTATTCCGAGTTTCGCAAATTCCGAATTTAAGATATTTTCGCAAGCATAACCGTACCACTTTGTGCGTAGCCACTCATTTACCGGCGCCGCAAAACCCTGTTTTTTTCGATAAATAATATCGTGCGGCAAAATCGGTTCGACGGCTTTCTTGAGCAAATATTTTGTAGAAGAGCGATCAGGAATCTTAACTTTCTCCGGAAGCGCCATCGTATATTCAACAATTCGGTGATCGAGAAACGGCACGCGTGCCTCGATGCTGTTTGCCATGCCGATTTTATCCACCCGCATCAAAAGCATTTCTGCAAGGCGCTGCGTTAGTTCGGTGTACATCATCTTTTGAAACAAATCCGCACGCGGGGCAAGTTCGGCAAAATCATCGTACATTTTATTCACGTATTTATACGGTAAATCCTTAAGATTATTATACTTACGAGACAACAACATTTCCTGATGCGTGGGCGAATAAATTGCGCGTCCACTCCAGTAAAAGTGCTCTTTTTTTGTCGCGCGACGAATATAATCCGTCGCAAGTTCCTTATTTGCTCCATTCAGAAGCGGAGAAGCTGTAGCAAGAATTATTCTTTTTAGAAATCCCGGCAACACAGAAAATGCCTGCAATTGATTCTTTTGGAACAAATAATCTTGCAACATCCACGTATATCCGCAGAATTGTTCGTCGCTGCCCTCGCCTACCTGCACAACAGTTGTCCCACTTTTCCGGGTCAGTTGGCTAAGAAAATACAGTGGGATACAAACCGGATCGGCGTTCGGCTCGTCCTCGTAGAACGGCAAATCCTCAATTATTCCGAATGCATCGCGGTCATCGATTAATATTTCGTGATGATTTGTCTTATATAGTTCGCTAATCTGCCGAGCATATTGAAGCTCGTTATATTTTTCTAGTTCGCGGAAACCAACGGTAAAAGTATCAACCGGACGCGACATAAGTTCGCTCATCAGTGCAACGTTCAAACTGCTATCAACACCACCGGAAAGGAACACGCCAAACGGCACGTCGCTCATCATGCGGTCTTTGATCGAACGGCGGAGCAAGCGAACAAGCGTTTCGTCGATATTCTGCGTACTTACTTCCTGTTGAGTCATCGGATTCCAGTATCTTTTAACCACCAAGCCGTCTTTTTCACTCAGTTTCAGGCAATGTCCGGCAGGCAACTTGTAAATGTTGTTAAACATTGTAGCCATATTCGACGACATTCCGAAGTTCAAATAATTCGGCACCTCATCGATATTTAGTTCGACTTTTACGCTTGGGTGGGCTAAAATCGACTTAATTTCACTTCCGAAGATAAATATTCCGTCTTTATAGTAATAATAAAACGGCTTAATTCCAATGCGGTCGCGAGCCGCAAATAGTTCGTTTTTGTCGGCATTCCATATTGCAAAGCCCCACATTCCGTTCATCAAATGAAGAATTTCTTCGCCATATTCGGCATAGCCGTTTATAATTGTCTCGGTATCTGTGTTTGATTGATATTTATAGCCACACTTTATCATGTCGTTTCGCAAATCGGCGTGGTTATAAATTTCACCATTAAAGACAATAACAGAATTATTATTTAAAGATTTCATCGGCTGGTTGCCGTTTTGTGTCAAATCGATAATCGACAGTCGCCGAAATGTAAATCCGCATTTTTGGTCATCCGATGTCCACTGTCCGTCCGCATCGGGACCACGATGAAGGATAATGTCGCTCATTTTTTTTAAGACATCGCAATTTATTCGCTCTTCACGTCCGCTAAGATCAACAATTCCCGCTATTCCACACATTTTGCTTTCCTATTTTGTTATTGCGAATTTTTTTAGTTCGGACTCGTGCCCATCTTTATCCATTACTTTAAATAGATAAACGCCACTATTTACGTCATTTCCGTTATTTCTTTTCATATTCCATTCGACACCACCGTCGCCGTCAATTTCGGGTAATTCGACAATTTTTTCGCCGGACAGAGTATATATTTCGACTTTACCGAGCGGCGGAACTCCGGAGAAAACCGGCAATTGTCCGTGCGGTAAGCGAATCGGATTTGGATACACAAACGCATTATCCGGAGTATTATAAACGAAAACGAACGCCATTCTGTAGCCAACAGTTTGCGACATACTCTTGGAGTTGTCCGCCGATTTAATATTTCGTGCTGTAATTGAATATTCGTGCCCACCGGCTCCGATTCCTTTATTCGGCACAAAACAAATAATAACCGCATCATCGTCTGCACGTCGAATTTCCGCAATTTCGCCGACAGGTTCGAGCGAATAGTTCTCTGCCTCAAGTGCCTCGTCGCTCACGGCTTCGCTAAACACAAGTTTAATTGACGGAAATTCTTCCGTCCGTACTTCGAGCGACGCCAGATATAGCTCTCTAGCCGGTGCTTCATATTCTTCCACTTCAAAATTCAGGACAGACGCAGCAGTCGGGTTCGAATAATAATCAAAGAAACTCTTCACCGAGAGCGTATAATCGCCGGGCTGTAAATCTTCATTCAAATACAGCAGGTAAGAATTTTCCCCTACATTAATCACCGAATACGGGAAAACAGACTGTCCGCTCGCGGTTTGTACCTCGAAATAATCCGCCTCTGCTTCATACGGTATTTTTCCGGTAAAAGTAAGGCGGACAGACCTATCCGAATATTTCGCAATATATGGCTCGCTTGCATTTTTCAATACAAACATATACGACTTCGAGGCATACGAAATGCCGTCCGGATAGACTGCCTTAAAGTACACAACGCCGGGATTTTCTGCATAATCTGTT
>JAQUZU010000089.1 GCA_028691175.1 Candidatus Kapaibacterium sp.
CTCATTTACGTAGTTCGCATAAAACTTATCAAATTGAGCCACAACTTCACCTTTTTTGAATTGAACTGTCGAAGTCAATTGTGCTCCGTCTTTATGTGCAACACCGCAACCGACAAACGACCCGAAGCCAATTGCTCCGGCAAGAATATAATTAATTATCTTCATCACATTTTCCTGTAATTATTAAAGTGATTTATTATACGATTTTTACAAAAATATCTTTTGCAATTTCATAACCGATTACTTTTTGAATACCGTTATATGAAATTGTAATAGGACCATTAAACGGTTCTTTCTCTAAAACGTCAATTTTTACATTGGGCAAGAGTCCCAGTTCCTCAAGATATGCCAAAATACGCTCGTTCTCGTCCGCAATATGAGAAATCATTACTTGAGTTACCGGTTCAATTATGCTCAATTGATATTCTTTTATTTTCGGCATTTCACCGTTTTTTGAGGGGATAGGATGCCCGTGCGGATCGAATTCCGGATGTCCCAGTATCTCATCAAGTTTATTGCTGAATTGCTCCGAAATGCTATGCTCCATGCGGCATGCCTCTCCATGAACGCGATCGAGCCCAAATCCCATTTTTTCCTTTAAATATAATTCGAGCAGACGGTGTAAGCGTATAATCTCCAGAGCAGCTTTATTGCCTTTATCGGATAGTTGAGCACCACGATAGCGATTATAATCCACTAATCCCATCGATTCTAATTTTTTGAGCATACCGGTTACCGAAGCCCCGCTTACATGCAGTTCTTTTGCAATAACTGTTGTAGAAACACTACCATTTACTTGTAATTTATGTATGATTTTCAGGTAATCTTGTACCGACTGACTTAGTTCAGATCCGGGTCTTTTTTCCATTTTCTTGCCATATTTTTGTTTTTACTATAATTACAAATATAAAACAAAAGTTTAGTTTTACCAAAATATATTTTTATTATCTATCTGTTAATTTTTCTGCTGTAGAAATAATTGAAGCAAATTTTTCTGCAACTAACGACGCACCACCTATTAGTGCTCCATCAACATGTGGTATAGAAAGTATTTCGCCGGCATTATTGTCATTTACGCTACCACCATAAAGAATAGGTACAGCGACATTTAGAAAGCTTTTTTCAAGCCACGAATGAATAAAATAGTGCGTTTCTGTAATTTGCTCTGTCGATGCAGAAACTCCGGTTCCGATTGCCCAAACCGGTTCATAAGCGATAATGATTGACTTCGCTTCGGTAACATCTTTCAGGCATTCTGCTAACTGCGTTTCGAGAACAGCCTTTGTTTTTCCGTTCTGCCTTTCATCAAGTGTCTCTCCGATGCATAGAATCGGGGAGAGTCCGCCCTCAAGCAACGCCATTAGTTTTTGATTTATAAACGCATTGTTTTCGCCGAAAAATTGGCGACGCTCGGAGTGTCCGATTATAACGTATTCACATCCGCACTCTTGCAGCATCGGAATGGATATTTCGCCGGTAAATGCACCTTTGGGTGCAAAATGGCAATTTTGTGCTCCAAGTCGGATTGCACTTCCCACAAGTAAATCATTTGCAGTAGCAAGGCTTGTAAACGGCGGACAAATAATTACCGTCTGCTGCCCACATTTTTTTGCCGAATTGAGTTCTTCGGTTAATTTTTTTGTTTCACTTGCCGTCATATTCATTTTCCAATTGCCGGCTATAATATATTTTCTCATCGCTCAATTCCTTTTACTTTAAATATTTTATAATACGATAATTTTTCATCTGATTCAAAGCCATATCCCTCCAAAATTTCATTTGGCGAGACTATTTTTACATATTCAGACGAAAAAAGTTTTCGCGTCTTATTGTCCCATTGCAAGACCGAAGTGGATAATGATGTCGAGTTTTCTTCCGAATTAACCATTACTTTGCCTTGTGCTATCATATCCTTTGTATCGTCAAAAATAATCACGCTATCGGCGACCAAAGTACTGATTTTTTTCCCAATTTTTTGTGCTGAAAAAAACTCAACTCTAACATTATGGCGTAGCACAGTTTGCGGAATTTTTTTGCTATACGCGAAACCCGAATCCGCATAAAGTATCGCTTTAGTAAAGTTCGAATCGACAAACGACACTTTTGCACTTACAATTATCTGATCCGGCGTATTAGTCGAGTCTGTTGCATGTTTTTGCCCGCTATCTGCCGATTTGCTACATGCTACAAGGCATAGCAAACTTAGAAAAGTAATAAAAAATTTTGCCATTAGATTCTCGAGATGTAGTCGTGCAAATCATATAAACGTTTAATAAAATCGCCGGCTTGGTCAAGTGGTAGCTGTGTTGCCGAGTCGCTTTTCGCGTTTGCAGGATCCGGATGAGTTTCAAAGAAAATGCCGTTTACTCCGACCGATACCGCGGCTTGTGCAAGTTTTTGAATATATTCGCGATTTCCGCCTGACTGTTCTCCGATAGACGGTTGTTGCACCGAATGTGTTGCATCATAAATAATGGGGAAGGGCGACTTTTGCAGTTCAATCAAAGAACGAAAATCTACCACAAGATCATGATAGCCAAAACATGTTCCACGTTCAGTCAGCCAAACATTCGCATTGCCGACGGAAGTGGCTTTATTTGCAGCTTTTAGGACATCTTCCGGTGCCATAAATTGGGCTTTTTTAATATTTACAATCTTGCCTGTCTGTGCAGCCGCGATAATTAAATCGGTCTGGCGAGAAAGAAACGCCGGAATCTGAATCACATCGACCATTTCGCCTGCCCAGAATGCCTCGCCGGCTGTATGTACATCAGTTGTAATCTGCACGCCAAATTCTTTCTTAACTCCTGCAAGAAATCTCATTGCCTTTTCATCACCTATGCCGTTGAAACTATTTGCACTAGTGCGATTTGCTTTTCGATATGACCCTTTGAAAACAAAATTAACATCAAGCCCGTCAATTGCCTTCAGAAGTGTCTCTGCTGTTTGCTTAAGCATTTTTTCATCTTCTATAAGGCACGGTCCTGCGATTATAGTAAAATTATTGTTCATATTTTCTCCGTTATAAAACGTTATGTTTAAAAATATAAGACGAAATTATTTATTTATATTTTTAATTTTCTATACAACAATATTTCATACATCACGTAGTCTGAATATGCACTGTTATTTTTATAATTTATTAAGGAGACTGTTATGAATTTTTCAGTAGAAATTAGAGACGAGGACGATATACCGTTTTCCGAAATGGCTCTGGTAAACCTTTTCAAATTAGACGTAAGGAGTGAACGTATAAAAAGCAAAATTAGAGATGGCGACGAAGATCCCGAATTACTCCAAGAATTGCAGGATATTCAAAAGGAAATGGACGATTTACAGGATCTCGCAACTAATTTTTAACTAAAAAAAGGGGACAGTTTTATCTGTCCCCGCGTAAATGATTTCGGCACTTTTATTCTTCAATCCCACATCTTTTCAAGATATAGTCAACACTCTTGAAGATATTGTCATATGAGAAAAGTGAATCAAGCTCTGCCTCGGAAATATGCTTCATTAGTTCTTCATTTTCCTTGAGAGACTGCTTAAACGGGATTTTTTCTGCCCAAGTGCGCATCGCAGACTTTTGTACAAGAACATACGCGTCCTGACGTTTGAGTTCTTTTTTCGCAAGGAAAAGCAGAACTTTTTGCGAGTGAATAAGTCCGTGCGTCAGATTTAAATTATACATCATTTTTTCCGGATATACTAGCAATTTATCCAGAATTACACACATGCGATTAATCGAATAATCAAGCGAAATTGTAGAATCAGGGAAAATAACTCGCTCTACGCTCGAGTGCGAAATGTCTCTTTCGTGCCAAAGTGCATTATTTTCGAGACCGGCGAGAGCATTTCCACGGAGAATGCGTGCCTGACCGCAAATATTTTCGCTGGCAATCGGATTGCGCTTATGCGGCATTGCGGACGAACCTTTTTGACCTTTTGAGAAATATTCTTCTGCTTCGAGAACTTCAGTACGCTGCAAGTGACGGATTTCTATTCCGATTTTTTCAAGGGATGAGCCGATTATGGCAAGTGTAGTTATATATTCTGAATGAATATCGCGTTGGATTACTTGTGTCGAAACATTTGCCGGAGTAAGTCCGAGATGTTCGCAGACGTATTCTTCGACATGTGGCGGAATATGTTCGAAAGTACCGACAGCGCCACTTATCATTCCGCGCGATACAGCCTTAATTGCTTGTTTCATACGTTCGATATTACGTTGACATTCGTCATACCAAAGTGCAAATTTCAGCCCGAAAGTAGTTGCTTCCGCGTGAATGCCGTGCGAACGCCCGACACAGACTGTATATTTGTGCTCTACAGCACGACGTTTTAGAATTTCTGCAAGACGTTCAAGGTCAGCCAGAAGAATCTCGCCTGCCTGCTTGCATTGAATTGCAAAACATGTATCGAGAACATCGCTGGAAGTCATTCCGAGATGGATAAATCTTGTCGGCTCGCCTGCATACTCTTCGATTGAAGTTAAAAATGCAATAACATCATGTTTAGTTGTAAGTTCAATTTCGTTGATACGGTCAACGTTAATTTGTGCTTTTTCGCGAACTTTTGCGGAATTGCCTGCCGGAATCAAGCCAAGTTTTTCCTGTGCTTCCGTTGCGAGTAGTTCAATTTCCAGCCAAATGCTGTATTTATTGTGATCTTCCCAGATCTTGCCCATTTCCGGACGTGTATATCTTGCTATCATGTTTTTTACTTCTAATTAATTTTATAAAGTATTTAAAGACGAAAATAATTCAACAATATTATAAATAGTTAGCTACCGGTTAATTTGCACTCTTGTAAAAATATCCGCGCATAAATGAGCCGAGTGTTGTCCGGATATCGCCAATACTGCGACAATGCGAAAGCCACTTCAGACAATAAGCCCATGGACGCAAAAGACGGACAATAAACGAAGCGTGCAAAACATCAATTGCGATTATATTGCGAATGATATACCGATGCTTCCAAGTAAATGCAGTTTCTTCGCGAAAATATTCGAGTTTTCGGTGAAGATGTGCCTCGCGATAAATCTGTGTTTTAAAACCATGCTTAGCCGCACGAATGAAATATTCCGTGTCGTCGCCATATATAAAGAAATTCAGTTGTGGCAGCCCGATTGTTTTGATGACAGTGCGATGCATAAGCGGTCCTTCAAAAGTAATACCTTCGGCATCAATCTTCGATTTTTCAAGATCTGCCGCATTTAAAATTCTTGTCCATAATCCCTTAAACGGATTCGAAAGATTAAATTTTATGCAGTCGTTTAGATACGGCTCGCCGTTCGGCATAAAACGCAACGGAGCACGAATCAAAGTCGAATCATTTGTATCGAGAAGTTTCTCGAGACAATCCGGAGCAGGGACAACGTCATCGTCCATAGTCCAAATCCAGTCAAAATCATTATCATACGCTGCCTTAAACCCGGTATATTGTCCGCCGGATGAGCCGAAATTATCTTGTGTAATAACATACAAATCTTTTTGCTTGGCTAACCATTCGGCAGTGCCATCCGTACCTGAGTTATGAACAACTATAATCTGGTCTATTTTGCGGGTTTGTTTGCGTAGTGCTTCTATAATTTCCTTCAAGAATTCCAGCCGGTTAAAAGTAACTACAACCGTCGCAACTTTTTGCTTTATCATATATATAGATTAATAAATTCAACTAAATTTTTTTCATCTGTCGCCCAATTATATTTTGATTTATAAGCATTTAGGGCATTTTCTTTATATTTGATTTCTGATTTATTCTCTGCAGTAAATATTTTGGCTGTCGTTTCAATCGCTTTTCTGCAATTATTCGCACTCGAGCAATCATAAATCCATCCGGCATTTGTCTCGCGAATTATTCGCATTAGCGGCTTACATTCTGAAACTAAAACAGGTAATCCTGCAGCGAAATAATCAAAAATTTTGTTCTGTATCGTAAAATTGTTGAAGTCGGTCGCCTTGAACGGCAACACGCCAATATCGGCGTTTGCCAGAATTTTCGGCAATTGAGAGTTTTCATAAGATCCGAGCAATTTTACAGACTTTGGGGCTTTTGATTGCTCAATTACTGATTTATACAAATCGTAGCATTCGCCTTTCCCGGCAATTATCAGTTCAATATCTTCACGATTTTCTGCCGCTGCTAAGAACCCCTTTACAAACTCTAAAATGGATTTATCGCCGGACAAATATCCGTGATGAACGAAGCGAAGTACATTTGATTTCGATTTTTCTGTTATACGCTGAAAATTTAATACAGGCGTATTTTGGACTACGCAAATTTTTTCTTTTACTCCGATTGACCTAAGTCGTGGAATTTGCTCGTCGCATACCACGATTACACCATTTGCCTTGGGGATACAGTATTTTTCATAAAGATCCGGCAAACGTAACGTGCGAAAAAGTAACTGCTTCAGGAAAGTTTGTGAATTTCTGAATTCACGTAAAGCCGCGGGATAATTTTCAGCCATATCAACTATGACCGGAATTTTTTTCCGGTTCGCACAGTCAAGCGTTTCAGTCAGCAAATAAAACTCGCGGTTAATAATCAAATCAGGCTTTACTTCGTCAATTGTCTCTGAAATGATGCGTTTCCAGTTTGGATTAAACGGCAAATACACATACTTACGGTTGCTTTCCTGATAACCGGCTCGAATTATATGTAATTTCCCCCATTCCTCCCGCATTGATGTATTTTGGCACCATCTACACAAAATCGTAACGTCATAGCCGAATTTCACCAAAGAATTGCAGATTTTCTCAATACGAACTTCAAACGGATAAGGTCCTTTCCATATATATAATATTTTCCTCATTATATAATATACTTGATTGCAACAAAACCGAGAACCAGAAGCACTACAAAAGCAATCGATAGTTTGTCAAAATACTTGTCAATATACACTTTTACTTTGGGACCTACAAAATAAATCAAACCTGCAACAAGGAAAAAACGTGCAGATCTGCCAACCGCTGAAATCAAAATAAATGGCACAAACGGCATTAAAGTCGCTCCGGCCGCAATTGTTGCAACTTTAAACGGAATAGGGGAGAATGCCGCACCCGCTAAAAACCACATACCGACTTCGCCCTGATAGGTTTCGACCACTTTTGCCCAAATTTCCTGCGCATTGTAGAACTCTACAATTTTTATTCCAAGTGTATCCATAAGGAAATATCCGATTGCATAACCAATACATGCCCCCGCAACAGAACCAACCGAACACCATAAGCCGGCTTGAAACGATTTCTTGGGCATTGAAACAGCAATCGCTATCAACAATATATCCGGTGGAATAGGGAAAAAGGACGATTCCACTAA
>JAQUZU010000090.1:0-3179 GCA_028691175.1 Candidatus Kapaibacterium sp.
GGAATTCTGTCGCTAATCATATTTTTTATTCTTGGGTTCATTTTGCTAATCAAAGTAAAAGACGGAAGACATCGCAATGAAAATATCTAATTTTCTCGACAAAATCACCTGGTCAATCGCAGACAAAGGTCTGTTCGTCGGCTACGGATTAGTTCAAATCGTACAAATGAACATGATGACACCTGCGGAATTCGGATTGTTTGCCTTGCTCATCAGCATTCATACTTGGATTTTTGTCGTCTCTGATGCAGTTTCGCTGCAAAACATTATTCAATTCGGAACGAATAAAGAACGTGCCCCGAAAGCAAATTTCTATTCGCTGTGTCTGCATCTGGCAATTGTTCTGGTTTTGCCGATGTACTTCTTTCTATTGCGCGAACCAATCAGCATAATTTGCGGCGTCGAAGAACTAACCTATATTTTTTCGATTCTGCCGATTTTCTGCCTTGCCACCACAGTGCGGACATATTGCATTAAGTTCGTCTTTAAGCATGTCAAGATGAATCATTTATTCTTGATAAATCTGGCACTTTTTCTGCCGATGACGCTTATAACGCTGTATTTCTTATATATTGATGGCAGTTTATGCCTCGAGCGAATGGTATTAATGTATCTTTGCGGACATACAATAAGCTCGATTATTGCTTTTCTGCTGACTCGCAAAAACATTAAAATTTCAACTAAAGGTTCGTTGCGATTAAGCGAAGTATTGAATTTTTCTTTTCCGCTACTCTGCACAAACGCCTTACAGGCGCTGCCGAAGCAGCTCGATTCGTATCTTGTTTCGTTCTTTTTCGGCACAAGCGTAACCGGTATTTACTATTCGGCGAAAACGCTTTTCCGCGTATTTGAGGAAGCATTAGCTGCCGCCCAGGGCTTAGTCTATCCTGCAGCGGTTCGCCGGATAGAAGCCCACGACTACACCGGATTGAAGGAAATCATCAGCAAATCGGTTTCATTTCTGTTTTTCGCATTCGCCGGCATTTTGCTTTTTCTGCAAACAGGTGTAAGCGATTGGCTCATCAGCACATTTTTAAATGAAAAATTTATCTCGGCAACCGGACAGTTTAACTTGCTGTCGTTTGCTGCATTAGGCTTGCCATTCTATATTTTTTCGTCTTTGCTTGTCGCAGAAAAAAAACCGAAAATTCTGTTTCGTTTCGTATTAGTGTCTGTCTGCTGTTTTATTACCACGTTCTGTATTGTCGGTTATATCGGTAATTCGAACTATATTGCACTTTCATATATCTCATATAATTTTGCATTGGGCATCACTTGCACCGGCTATTATCTCAAAAACAGAGACTATAAATTATCGGATATTTTCCGGACAATAAGCGACCTCATATATGCACTAAAGAAATAATTATTTCCAATATTGGCGATCGAGCGAACGGTATTGAATAGCTTCGCTGATGTTTGCTACTTTTATTGTTTCTTCGCCGGCAAGATCCGCAATAGTTCTCGCAACCTTCAATATTCTATCGTGTGCCCGAGCTGAAAAACCAAGTTTTTCCATCGCCATCTTCAGCATATTCTGCGAGGCTTCATCGATTTTGCAGAACTTACGAATACTTTTCGAATCCATATCCGCATTTTTGAATATATTTTTCGAACCGGAATAGCGCGTATTTTGTATTTCACGAGCCTTCAAGACGCGTTCAAGAATTTGCTCCGAACTGTCGCCGATTATAGTCGAAGAAATATCCTGATACTTGACGGCAGGAACTTCTATATGAATATCAATTCGGTCAAGTAGCGGACCGGAAATTTTTGAGAGATACTTCTGAATCATCACCGGAGTACAAGTGCATTCCGCATTTGGACTACCGTAATTTCCGCACGGACACGGATTCATTGAGCATACAAGCATAAAATTCGCCGGATACTCAATATTCATGCGGGTACGCGAAATTGCAATCTGCTTATCTTCGAGTGGCTGACGCAGCACCTCCAATACATTACGGGCAAACTCCGGAAGTTCATCTAAGAATAAAACTCCGTGATGTGCCAGAGAAATTTCACCCGGACGAATTTTTCCAACTCCGCCACCAACAAGTGCGGCATCCGAAATCGTATGATGCGGAGCACGGTATGGACGAACAGTTACGAGGGCTTCGTTTGCACCAAGCAAGCCCGAGACAGAATGAATTTTCGTTGTTTCAAGAGATTCCTCCAGCGTTAAAGGCGGAAGAATCGTCGGTATGCGCTTTGCAAGCATGGTTTTCCCGGAGCCCGGAGGTCCAATCATCAAAATATTATGGCCACCGGCAGCAGCAACTTCAAGAGCTCGTTTAACTTGTGCCTGTCCCTTTACATCAGCGAAATCGACAAGATTGTTCTTCAGTCCTTCCTCAAAGATTTTCTTTATATCGACAGTTCGCCGCTCGATTACAACCGAACCAAGCAAATATTCGGTCGCCTGCGAAAGTGACTCAATCGGAATAACCTCCAATCCTTCAACCAGAGCCGCTTCATCTGCATTATCAGCCGGCAAAATTATTTTCTTATAGCCCTGCTTATATACTTCCAATGCAATCGACAGCACGCCATGAATAGGTCGCAGGTTGCCATCAAGCGAGAGCTCGCCAAGCGCAATTGTAGAATCTAAATTTTCTTGTGGAATAAATCCGGTAGAACATAAAATTCCTAACGCTATCGGCAAATCGAACGCACTTCCCTCTTTTTTAAGATCTGCCGGAGCAAGATTTACGGTAATTCGCTTCGCCGGAAAGACAAAATTTGAGTTCTTAATCGCCGCGGCAACTCGCTCGCGACTTTCTTTTACTGCGGAATCCGGCAATCCAACAACTGCAAAAGCCGGAAGTGCACTATCTAAATGAGTCTCTATTTCTACAATGAATGCATCAATTCCAAAAACAGATGCGGACAGAACTTTTGAATACATATTATCTCTTTACAAATTAAAATTTTTAGATAAGCAATATACAATACTTTTACAGGCTATCCAAATATTTTTATTTTTTCGATTACTTTATTTCAGTAATTCGATAAAATCCTCCTTTTGATATTTCAAAAGTAATTTCTTGAGCAGGATTATTATATCGCCAAATTTCTTTGCCGGTATCGGCTTCTAATTTCGAATTAATTTCCACGGGCGAACCCCAAAGTGCATAAACCCTACCGCGCGACGTACGCGAACCATCAGGATTTTGCGG
>JAQUZU010000090.1:3279-7274 GCA_028691175.1 Candidatus Kapaibacterium sp.
CAGGATTATTATATCGCCAAATTTCTTTGCCGGTATCGGCTTCTAATTTCGAATTAATTTCCACGGGCGAACCCCAAAGTGCATAAACCCTACCGCGCGACGTACGCGAACCATCAGGATTTTGCGGATCTACAAAGTTGATCATACCGTAATCAATACGGCGGAAAAATTCATGCATATTTTCCGGAAAAACTCCCGCGGCAAGCATTTTGTTTTTTGCAAAATAGTCGTAAATCATGCCGTATTGTTTATCTTTATCCGCTCCACACAGGCCGGAAAAATCCTTTTCATCAAGGAGATACTCCATCGATCGAACAGCTAATTCAAGTTTGCTCAAAGAATTAGGTTGATTAACATATTCGACATCAAAGCGTTTTGTAAATTTAACCCCAAGGTCTGTTTTATATGTTAATTCGTAACTTCCCGGCATCATACATGATTTATCGAGTGTAATTTTCGCTGTTCGAGCATCATTGTTTGACGCATATAGGATTTTATTTTCTGCTATTCCGAAAGCAAATTGCGGGACTGCGTCGGACAAAAGTGTCGCCGTTCCGGATTGCTTCGCATTAGTACTATAAATAAATCCTTCATCATGCTTAGATTTTATCTGTTCAATCGAATATGTGATTTTTGTAGACTTCGCAGAATTACCAAGCGTAATATAAATATTCATTTCGCTCGCACGCCAATCGAATGACGAATCGAGAATAGCGGCATACTCGCCGTTTCCATGCGAATAAGCGAACAATTCCGGCAAATGTCCGGTTTTATCCATATCAATAGTCATTCCGCTGTTTGTTGCAATCTGGCGTTTATTTTCATCGGTTGCCTCGACCAAAATATCGTATCGGTCGTATGCAAGCATAGAAGTAACACTGCGAGAATAGAATTGTGTTTGCAGATTTTCCCCGGCAGACGAATTTACATACAGCGTATCAACGAGAAGCGTTCTGCCTTTTATGATTTGCTCGGAGTTCTTATAGCTTACATTTATATTAATAATTGCAAAAAACGTACCCTTTTCCGGCGAAACTGTATTGCGTTTGAAATTCAATGTTGAATACGGGACACGCAAAAGCACGCTCGAACGCAGCGAGTCCGCTCCGAACGGAACGAAATAATTTTCTGCAAACATCGGCTTCATTGGTTTTGATCTTTCAAAACCGCCATTTCGCGGATTTCCGCCGGCCTGTGCAAACAAAGCGACACAGTTTAATGCCATTAGTATCATTACTATTTTTTTCATGCAATTATCCTTCATTTTCAGCCAAAAAATCTGTTAATATTATCGCCGCAGCAACTTTATCGAGTTCGCCCTTTGTAGCACGCTTGGATTTTTTCTTTCCGATTTGAACCATAGTTTCGCTTGCTTTTCGAGAAGTCATGTATTCATCATGAAAAAATATTTTCATATCCGAAAACTCTGCTTTTATCATTTCGGCAAACTTCTTTATCTCTGTAATCAGTTTATCGTTTTTATCGTCCTGACGAATAGGCAACCCAAGCACACACGCCCCCACATGTTCTTCTTCTACAATTTTTCGCAGATTAGGCTTTATGTTTTCATCATTTATTATTGTATTTACCGGACGAACAACAATATGAAATTCATCACAAACAGCAATGCCGATTCTTCGCATGCCGAAATCGATTGCAAGCAATTTTATACCTTTAATTTCATCTCTTACCATTTTAATTCCATGTTTACCGATTTCTGTATTTATCATATATATGACGTTAGAAACACAAAATAATTACATTATCAGAAAAAATTATCTGCAAAATGATACAAAACAGCCGGCTATGAATCTTGCTCAAAGCCGGCCGAATTACGATATCCTAAATTATTTTACATATTTACTGCTTCATTCCAAGCAGCGGCTGCAGCCTCCATAATGCCTTCGCTCAAAGTCGGATGTGCGTGCATAGTCCCGAAAATATCCGGTCCTTTTGCACCGAGTTTGAGTGCGATTGCAATTTCGCCAATCATTTCCGTTACTTCCGGTCCGATTAGATGTCCGCCAAGAAGTTTATCGGTCTTTGCATCAAATACCAGTTTAACAAATCCCTTTGCTTCGCCGATACCGTGTGCTTTTCCGGACGCAGTGAATGGGAATTTTCCGACTTTTACTTCATAACCTGCGTCAATTGCTTTTTGCTCGGTCAGTCCGAGAGAAGCAACTTGCGGAATGCAATATGTGCAACCCGGTACAAGAGAATAATCTACTGTATGCGTGCTGTGTCCGGCAATAAATTCAGCAACAGCAATGCCTTCGGCAGATGCTTTATGAGCCAAAAGCGGAGCACCGGCAACATCGCCGATTGCAAAAATTCCCGGAACCGATGTCTGACAATGCTCGTCAACTTCGATACCGCGACCGGTCTTTACGCCAACATTTTCCAAACCAAGATTTTCCATATTCGCCTGTACTCCGATTGCATTCAGAGCGATATCAGCTGTTAAAGTCTCTTCGGTACCATCTTTTTTCTTAATTATTACTTCAACGCCGTCGCCAACAGTTTTAGCCGACAAAACGCTGGTTGAAGTAAGTAATTTCACGCCTGCCTTGCGATAATGGCGCGACAATTCAGCCGAAATATCTTTATCTTCGATTGGCAAAATGCGGTCTTGCATTTCAATAATCGTTACTTTTGTACCATAAGCACTATAAAAATAGGCAAATTCTACACCAATTGCACCGGCACCCATAATTATCATTGATTCCGGAATTCTCATCTGAATCAAGGCTTCTTTGCTGGTGATGATTTTCTTTCTGTCGACTTCAATGCCCGGGAACATGCGTGGGCGTGCACCGGTTGCAATAATGATATTTTTGCAGGAAACAGAATCGGTTACATTTCCATCATTATCAAGTACTTCAACAGTTTTATTGTCTTTGATTACGCCTGAACCTTTTACAGTTTCAACTTTATATTTTTTAAACAGATATGCAATTCCTGCACTCATTTTCGCAGAAACATCGCGGCTGCGTTTAATAACCTTTGCAAAATCTACTTTATATTCCGGAATTTCGATACCGAATTCATCGGCACGACTCAGGAAATTTCTATATTCAGCATTGCGCAACAATGCTTTCGTCGGAATACAGCCCCAATTCAAACAAATTCCGCCCAAATCAGCTTTTTCTACGCATATTACTTTTAATCCAAGTTGTGAAGCACGAACAGCGGCAACATATCCGCCGGGTCCGGCACCAAGCACCAAGAGATCACATTCTAATTTATTCATAATTTCTTTCAGATATTTATTATACTTACCGTTATTTTTAGTTTTTTGTAGACGGTTAACAACAGAAATAATTATATTATTTCATCCTGTTTTGCTTCAAACTCTCGAAGTTGCCGAATAATACTTATCATATCTGACGGCAAATCCGAAGTAAATGACACATAATCGCCGGTTACCGGATGATAAAATCCAATATTCCCGGCATGAAGCATTTGTCGATTAATCTGCGCAAGCAGTTTTTCGTAAAATAATTTGCGCCGTCTGATATGTCCGCCACAAATTACCGTATCGCCACCATAAAGCGGATCTCCAAACAAAGGATGCTTATTGTGCGAAAAATGCACTCGGATTTGATGTGTTCGTCCGGTACGCAGATGAACTTTCAGCAACGTCAAATATCCGAAACGCTCAAGGACTTCGAAATCGGTAATCGACGGTTTGCCACCATTTGCGAGTACTTCAAATTTCTTGCGGTTACGTGGCGAGCGTCCGATATCACCTGTAATAGTACCGGAATTTTCTTTGACGTCGCCCCATACAAGTGCAAAATATTCCTTATTAACCGTGCGTTCGGCAAACATTCGCTGCATTTTTGTCAGGATTGAAGTTTCTTTGGAGATAATCAGCAGGCCGGTTGTATCTTTATCAAGGCGATGCACAAGTCCGGGTCTTACTGCGTCAGAAGCAAATACTTTTCCTTCATCTTCAGACGAAATTTCTTCATTATCTTCATCGTCATCGT
>JAQUZU010000091.1:0-5405 GCA_028691175.1 Candidatus Kapaibacterium sp.
TGGATATGATTCCGTATCGCGAAGAGTTCGATTTCAGCAAAGATCTGTTTCCGTTAATGCTTCAGAAAAAAATGAATCTTATGGGATATATTGCCGAGGGATATTGGCGCGATATCGGAAATTTAAACGAGTACCAACGCGGGCAAATTGATGCAATACGCAAGGCTGTAAAATTAGATGTACGCGGAACTACCGGCGATTCGCATCTTACTGTCGGTTATAACGGTGAAGTAGCGAAAACCGCGAAATTCCATGGGAACGTATTAATCGGTAATAATTGCAAAATCGGCGAACACTCCGAATTATCTGATTGCGTAATCGGCGACGGTTGCGAAATTGGCGATGGCGTAGTGCTGAGTGGCGTTACGATTTGGAACGATACAAAAGTAAAAAATCTGGTTCAAATGAACGATGATGTTGTTTGTGCGAATTGCGTGATAAATGAAGATGCGACTGTTAGCGAAAATGTCTTTATATCGGATAACTGCGTGATCGGCAAGAAAGCACTCTTGAAGCCGAATATTAAGTTGTGGCCAAATAAGCGCGTAGAAGATGGTGCGACAGTTACCGGCTCGCTTGTGCAAGAGGAAAAATGGATGCGAGAGCTGTTTTTTGATGCACGAATTACGGGCATAGCAAATGTGGATATTCATCCGAATTTCTGTGCAAAACTTGGCTCTGCACTGGGAATGGCGTTTGGTCCGAATACAATGATGCTTGCCAGCCGCGATTCTGATCCGGTTTCGCGAGTGATGAAGCGGGCAATAACTTCCGGCCTTGCTTCGGTCGGTGTTGAAATTGTTGACTTGCAGGTTACATCAATACCACAGACTCGCCAGGAGATGCGTAGCGGCAAATATGTTGCAGGCTTGCATGTTCGCCGTAATCCGCGCAATTTGAACAATACCGATATTATCATTTTCAACAAAGAGGGACGCGATATTTCTATTAATCAGACGAAGTCGATTGAACGCTACTTCTATGGTGAAGATATTAAGCGTGTGCCGCATGATCAGGTTGGTGATTTGCACTATCCCGAGCGAACAAACGAAATTTATGTAAATCGAATAATTGAGAACCTCGATAAAGACAATCTCAAAAAGGCGAATTTCAAGATTTTGATGGACTATTCGTATGGTTTGGCTTCTACCATAATGCCGTGCGTACTCGGAAAAATCGGCGTAGAGGCGATATCGCTTCATAATTTCATTGATTCAAATCGTTATCAGGGCGATCCGGCAATGCTTTTGCCGGAAAATGACGAAGTTCCGAAAATTATGAAGTCCATGGGCTACGAACACGGTTTTATGATTGATCCGGGCGCGGAGAAAATTTCTGTAATTGATGAGCGCGGAATGTGGTATTTGCCGACTCGTCTTCTGACGTTGATAACGAAATTATTCTTGTTGACTCACACCCATAGAGCACCATACAAAATTGCAGTTTCGATTGCCGCGTCCGATGATATCGAAGAAATGGCAAAAACTTACGATGTAGAGGTTCTGCGAATTCCAAATTCCCATTCGGCAATGATGGAGGCAACTCGCGATCCGGATGTACTGTTTGTCGGTGGGGTATGGGGTAGTTTCATCTTTAGCGAATATCTCTTTGCTGCTGATGGAATGTTTTCAGTTGCTCAAATTCTTGAAATGCTGGCACTTTCGCATTATTCGCTTTCGAAACTTGATGAAAGCATTCCGAGACGTTATCAGCAAAATATTTATGTTGATTGTCCTTGGGAATATAAAGGACGCGTTATGCGCCACCTGATGGAACATTCTGAAAAAATGCAACGCGAACTGGTAGAAGGCGTGAAAATGCACTTCGATACCGGAGACAGCGTTCTTGTCGTTGCAGATAAAGCAGGAAGCGGATTTACGGTGCTGGCGGAAAGCAAACACTTTGATACTGCGGTGCAACTTGCCAGAAAATATCAGAGTTACGTCATTTCGTGGCAATTGGAAGATAAATAACATCAAAAAAATGGTTCCCTGAATTTTTCGGGGAACCATTTCTGTAAATACGATTTCGTTTATCAGCTATTATCAATTTCTTTCGCATCGTCTTCCGGAAATTTAAAACTTCTGACAATGCTTTCTATTGCATCGCGGAATTCCTCCTGCGACTTGTCTTTAAAATATACGAACTTCGCGGCGTCCTTGTTGTTGTAAATCCACGAATTGATGATTTTCATGTCGTTGAAATCAATCTTATTATACGTAGAAATCTGTACGTCAGGCGATGCGTAATATAATTCGTCTATCGATGCAAATAGTTTTTGAAGCGGGGCTTTTCTGCCGATCGTGAATTGCGTTTCGAGTTTTCCGGCTCGAATGAGCAAAATTTGCACTACTTTCTCGCGTGCCGATACCGGTAAAATCATGGCAAAATTATCCGACGAAACAGATACCGGATATGCGACATCTTTCTCAAATACTTTTTTTAAGTCTATAATTTGTTGCTTTATGATTGCAGCTTTTTCGAATTCCAATTCTTCTGCGAAATCGTGCATCTGCCGCTCTAATTGTGTAATTATGTTGCTGCCGGTCCCGGAGAGGAAATAACGAACTTTGTCGACTACATCGCTGTTATACGCAATGGAGGAAATTCCGCCGCAACACGGGGCGTGGCATTGCTTTATGTGATAATAAAAGCATGGCTTTTTTGTCTTATCCGGTGTAATATGTGCAGTTTCGCATTTCCGGAGCATATAGTGCTTGTTAATTGTATCGAGAATTTGCTGTACCAATACGCTTGAACGGAACGGACCATAATACTCGGCGTCATCATCTGTAATTTCGGTTACAGCCTCTGTGGTCGGAAATTCATTCATTACGTCAAGTTTGATGAACGAATAAGTGTAAATCGCCTTTTCCATTGTATTATAATAGGGAAGAAGCGATTTGATTTCGCGACTTTCGGCAATTAATGCTTCAAGTTCCGAATTCTTACATTGAAATTCTAAATCGTAAGTTTTGCGGAGCATTGCCGAAATTTTTCGCGAAGTAATATTGCCGAAACTGAAATAACTGTTGACGCGTTCAACTAAAGATTTTGCTTTGCCGACATAGTGAACTTCGCCCGTGCGATTTTTGAAATAATACACGCCCGGACACGCCGGCAATTGTGCAAGTTTATTTTCAAGACGCTTTTTTGTGGTGTTTGCCGGCAGAAAATTTTTGATTGCTCGATTTTGAAATTCGAGTAATTCTTCGCACTCGACAATTCCGTGCTCATCTTCGGCAATCTCAATCAACCGACACAGAATCTGCGAAGTAGCATCAGCATCGCCTAACGCACGGTGGCGGTTTTTAACAGTTATTCCAAAATATTCTGCGAGCGAGCCGACATTTTTCTTTAAATCTTTTCGTAGAAGACGTCGAGCAAGTTTTAGTGTGCATAACTTCTTCATATCCGGAAATTCCAGTTCGCAGCGTGCATACGCACCTTTAATAAACGGATAATCAAATGCGGCATTGTGAGCCACAAAAACACTGTCTTTGGTATTAAGAATATTTGAAAACAATCGCAATACATCGATTGTTTCCGGAGCATTGTAGACCATTTCGTTGGTGATATGCGTTAGCTTTTGAATGATTTCAGGAATGAACTGGTGCGGATTAATAAGCGACGAAAATTTATCGACAGCAACTCCGCCTATGGTTGTAACGCAGGCAATATCAATCAGACTATGAAGAATCGGACTGTAACCGGTTGTTTCTACATCTATAACCAAAAAATTAGTATCCCAGACCGATAGCATTATATTGTGTCTCTATGTTAAATTTCAGATTACAAAAATACGAAAAATCGCACGAAATTACAAGAAATGGATTGTTGCAATTGTATGGGAGCGACTTGCGAATATTTTGAAAAAAATCTGTATGTATGCAAATATTATGCTCGAAATTTTGTATTTTTGCTATTTGAATTTTTAGATAACATAGAATATCAGAGGTACAAATGGTAAAGTTAGAAACGATCATTTCACTGGCAAAACATAGAGGTTTCGTATTTCAGTCGTCTGAAATTTACGGCGGACTGAACGGCTGTTGGGATTTCGGTCCGTTGGGTGTAGAGTTGTTAAAAAACATCAAAGAATCTTGGTGGAAAGCGATGACTTATCGTCAAGATGTCGAGGGAGTTGATGCATCTATTTTGATGCATCCGCGTACTTGGGAAGCAAGCGGACATGTTACGCAATTCTCCGACCCGATGATCGACAACAAGCAAAGCAAAGGACGCTATAGAGCCGATAATTTGATTGAAGAATATATTGATAGATTACGCAAAAAAAAGAAAACAGACCAGGCAGACGCACTCGAGGCAAAACTTGAAGCCGCTAGCGAGCCAATCGATTACTACAATATCATCGTTGAAAATCAAATTCCGGATCCGGTTTCAGGTTCTACAGATTGGACAGAGGTTCGCAATTTTAATTTAATGTTTAAAACATTTATCGGGCCGGTAGATGATTCTGCAAGCACGATTTATTTGCGTCCGGAGTCTGCACAGGGTATTTTCGTAAACTTTAAAAACATCATGGATTCGTCCCGCATGAAACCGCCTTTCGGTATTGCACAGATTGGTAAAGCGTTCAGAAATGAAATTAATACGAAGAATTTCCTTTTCCGAACTCGTGAATTTGAACAAATGGAAATGCAATATTTCATCAAGCCGGGTAGCGATCCGGAATGGTTTGAATATTGGAAAGAGCAACGCTGGAACTGGTATATAAAGAACGGAATTCCGGCTGAATCTTTGCGCTTCAAAGATCACGAAAAACTTGCTCATTATGCAAATCGTGCTACCGATATTGAATTTATGTTCCCGTTCGGTTGGGGAGAAATAGAAGGAATTCACTCGCGTACAGATTTCGATTTGAAGGCTCATCAAGAGTTCTCCGGCAAAAAATTAGAATATGTGGATACTGTAACTAAAGATCGCTATGTGCCTTATGTTATTGAGACTTCCGGCGGTACAACTCGTGGTCTGATGGCATTCTTGTGTAATGCTTATACCGAAGAAAAACTGACCGACGATAATGGCAAAGAAGATACTCGTATCGTAATGAAATTCGTTCCGAAGTTCTCGCCGATTAAAGCAGCCGTATTCCCACTCGTAAATAAAGACGGTATGCCGGAATTTGCCGAGAAATTGTTCAATAAAATTCAGACCGAATTCAAGGCGCAGTACGATACTTCCGGAGCAATCGGCAGAAGATACCGTCGCCAAGACGAAATCGGCACACCGTTCTGTGTTACTGTTGATGGCGACAGCGTGCAGAATGGAACGGTAACTATCCGCGAACGCGATACAATGCAGCAGGAACGCATTCCGGCAGAAAATGCTGTGGCGTATATCCATAATAAATTGATGAACGCGTAAGCTTATTGCACGCTGAT
>JAQUZU010000091.1:5505-7252 GCA_028691175.1 Candidatus Kapaibacterium sp.
ATTTCGGTGCTTTTGTTGAGAATATCGGTCGCTTGCTTTATTATATCAAATTCCTCTGCAGTCATCGGCTTAAAATCTTTCATGAAAGTAAGATTTTCTTCCATTTGTTCAATTGTCGACATTCCGCTCAATACAGCCATGATTCTGTCGTGGCTTGCTGCAAAACGTAATCCCCATGCTGCCGGAGACCCCGGATTTTTGCTTACTATGCCGTGCGAAGTTTCATAGTTTAAAAATAATTCTCTTACTTCGTTTGGCACGCGAATTAAAGCTCCGCCTTTGAGCGGTTCCATAATTATTGCCGGCAAATTATGTCTGCGAATTGTCTCATAGCATTTCCGCGACTGAATGCTCTCGTTTTCCCAGTCGATGTAGTTTAGTTGAATCTGTACAAATTCAACTTCCGGGTGTTCGTTCAGAATTTTTTCCAGCAAAATCGCATCATCGTGATATGAAAATCCGATATGGCGAATTTTGCCCTGGCGTTTCATTTCTTTTACAAATTCAAAGCAATCGAATTTTTTTGCGATTTCATAATGATGAGTGCTAAGATTATGTATCAAATAATAATCAAAATATTCAACGCCGCATTTTACGAGTTGTTCGTTAAAAATCCGTTCGACATCTTCCTTTGATTGCAATAGCATTGTAGGCATTTTGTCTGCCAATGTGAAGGAGTCGCGTTTGTGCCGTTTAACCAAAGATTCCCGGATAGCGTTTTCGCTCTGAAAATCGTTATACAAATATGCTGTATCAAAATAATTGAAACCGCTTGCAAGATACGCATCAACCATTTCGTTGAATTTTTCAAGATTAATTTCGCCTTGCTTTTCCGGATTGTCTAAAGGTAAACGCATGCAGCCAAATCCCAGACGAGATTTGGCTGTGTTATATATTTTATTTTGCATGATTAATTTTGCCTAATGATTTAATTAACATATAGCCTCCGAAGAGTTGCAGGAACATACCCGGAATTCCGATGCGGAAATCTTGGATTGCAACAAAGAAATCGCCTTTTATGATCCATTCAAAGCCGGTGCCGACAACTTGATACGATAAAATTACCGCAAGAAGTGATAATATTGACACATTGCGTTTGCTTGCAATGAATGATGCTGCCATAGCAAGAAGTCCGGATTTAATCATAATTGCGGGCAAGCCGGAAACTAACGGCATTCCGAATAAAAATGAATTTATCAGTGGGGAGAAAAGTGCAGTCAAAAGGCCGACTTTCCAACCGTAGCGATATGAGCCTACGAGAGTGAAGAGGTAAATTGGTAACCATATTTTGCCGCCGTCCGGCATTAAATGAAATAATTGCGGCAGGATAATATTGCCGATTATAAATGCTGTTGCGAGCAAGATAGTATGAGACGCCTTCAGTGTTTGTGGGCGAGAAATAACATTACTTTGCATGATTTTTTCTTTCTGTAATGAATTTTGATATTTTATTTAACATGATTTCTATGGAAGTTTCCGAATAGCAGAGTTTTTCGACCGGGCACCAGTCGGTGCCTTCGCGATTAATTATGTGATCGACTTCGTTGTCGAATGTTACTTTTATTCCGTGTTCTCTCAATAGGCTAAGTGCAGAAGTGCTGATTACGTCTGCATGTATTTCGCTTACTTTTCCGGCAACAATAAGTGCTGCTGCGCCCTTTCCGACAATTTTATCTGCAAGCATAATATGATGCAAATTGCTGTTGTGTTTAAAACCGTCTTTTCCAAACAGATTATAAAGGTCACT
>JAQUZU010000092.1 GCA_028691175.1 Candidatus Kapaibacterium sp.
CGACGACAGCATCCGTAGCAGCAAGCAAAGCCCGGAAAGCGTAATTAAATTATCTGATTCCGATTTCGGAAGATATTAAAAAACGGCGAATAAGATTCGCCACGATATACAAAAGGACGGCATAAGCCGTCCTTTTTTTTATCGCTTAATCCGGGCAATAATCTTTTCATCTTTTAGTTCGCGCAGAGCATCGTTTGCAATCCACCGGGCAGATCTGCTCTTTTGTCGAGGCAATTCCGAATTTCGCCATGCCTATTACATTTTCCGGATTTGTCGCTAACTGCTTGATTTTTCATATTTTCCCTATTATTTATTAAATAATACTTATTCTGCTTGATTATTTCTAAAATATTTTGTATTTTAGAAATTGCAAAAATACGAATATATCGACTAAATACATTAAGGAATTAGCTATGAGTCAGAACCAATTGTTTGAGGTAGAATTAGAACGCGTGTGCCCATACGGAAAAAACGAACAGCAAGATAAACAACTTTTGATGGAAAAATGCAAAAAAGGAATTTCCAAATTTGATCCGGAACTTATTTCGCGAGCATTTGATTTGTGCTTATTAGCACATGGCAAAGTAAAACGTTCTTCCGGCGTGCCATATTATACGCATCCGATGAAAGTTGCAATTTCACTGATTGACGAGTTTGGATATGCAGACAACGAAACAATTGCTGCGGCACTGTTGCACGACGTCGTAGAAGATACTGTAGACTATCCGCTCGAATATATTGAGGAAAAATTCGGCAAAAATATCGCAACTATCGTAGATGGTGTAACAAAAATCAAACGTTCCAAAACGCAACAACTCGACAAAGCGGCAACGTACGCAAAATTGTTCGAGACTCTGGTGGAAGATTTGCGAGTAATGCTTATCAAACTTGCCGATCGCTTAGACAATATGCGCACATTGCTATTTCTGCCTAAGATAAAGCAGCAAGTAATTTCTGACGAAACTCTGAACTTCTACATTCCTTTTGCTCAACGTTTAGGCTTAATCAAAATTAAAAAAGCATTAGAAATTTTGGCATTTTACTTTAAAGATCCGGAAGCATACGAAAAGATTCGAGCCGAGTTAAATGTCAAGCGCATCGAATTAATAAAATATATCGGACAAGTTGATACACAAATTTCGGAAAGTTTAACGCAAAAGGGGATCCAGCATATAATTACAATCGAGCACAAACACCCTTATGAAATCTACAAAAAATCGAAAGAAAAGAATATTCCGATCTCCGATATTGAAGATTTTTATTCGCTGGTAGTAGTATTGAAAACTAACGACACCTCGGAATGCTACCGTGCATACGGCATTATTGCAAATATTTTTGGTCCTGTAAGCTCTTTAGTCGATTACATTGCAAGACCAAAAATTAATTTCTATCGGGCACTTCATTCGACGCACTTTGGTCCGGAACGCCGTCTTATCGACGTAATTATCCGCACCGAGGAAATGGATAAAATTGCCGATAGCGGCATTGCTGCAATTTACACAATGAACAAAAACAAAGAAAATCTCGAAGACGGCATCGAAATTTCGCATAAGTTCCAAGAGGAAGATGTTGCAAACTGGCTACGTTGGATGAAGGAAATCATAAAAAATGGCGACGAGGACGCAATCCAGAAAATCTGGGGTTCGATTCGCATGAATCAATACGAGAAAGAAATCACCGTTCTCTACGAGCATAAGCCTGTCAGATTGCCATACGGCGCCTGCCCTATCGATCTGGCATTTTCGATTTCCGATCAACTCGGACTTCATATTATTTCCTGCAAAATCAATGAGGAACTCAAACCGCTGAATTACGAACTTAAAAATCTTGATAAGGTCTCGATCATCACATCCGACAAATGCGAGCCACTACCCGAATGGCAAAACTTTGTTATTACTCACAAGGCAACAGTAAAACTTTACGACTATTTTAACACTCAAAAGGAAATCGAAGAAGAACATATCGACGAACCTGCGAACGAAACCTACGCCGTTAAGTTCCGCATTATCGGGCAAGATCGAGCCGGAATGCTGAAGGAAATCACCGAAGCAGTCGGGCAAACGAACATTTTGCGAATCAATCTTTCACTCAACAACAACGCATTTTTTGAAGGTGCATTTACTCTTAATATTAAAGATGAAAAGCATTCTAACCTGATATACACTAAATTGCTGAGTATAAAAGGAGTAAAGGTAGTAGAACAATTACCGGATGACGAAATAATGCTGTAAAGCAGCAGATTGAATAATACTTTTTCGCAAAATAATACGGCAAAATGCAACTTTTGCCCTTGTAAAGTGTCTTTATTGTTGTTATAATTCAACTAACAGTAAAAAATATGAAAAACAATATAGAACTCGGACGACGCGAATTTTTAAAGAAAGCGCTATCGATTTCAGTTCTGTCGCTTGCATGCCCGCATTTTTTAAGGGGCGAACTTGCACCAACAGAAATCACAGATAGTGGCGACGGAAAAATTCAGAATATATACACTCTCGATTTAGAACAATATCCCGAACTCAAAGAACTTTGGGGAAGTATTCGGATTTCAGTTCCTCGAAACGCTCCAGGCGAAAGCGGCAAAATGGAAGAATTAATCATCACTCATGTAGACTACGATGAATATGGTGTCCACTTTTCTGCTTTAAATACGCTGTGCCCGCACGAAGGCAACCGCGTAATGGATTTGCAGCCGGACTTGCATATTTTCGAATGTTCCGGACACAGTTCTTTGTTCAGTCCTGTGGGAATATTTATTGGCGGTCCGGCAGCAGAGAATTTAATGATATATTATGTCAGCCCGAAATGGGAACCCGGTGACAGATACGTATATATTACATTAGAATTTTACGATCCGACTGCCGACCCCAATGCCGATGTCTCGGAAAATTCTTGCCTATCATATTTACGAAAGAACTATCCCAATCCGTTTAAAGAGAGCACAAATTTTGCATACGGAATCGAAAAAGATGCAGATGTAGACCTCGGTTTGTATGATTTATCCGGAAAAAAAGTTGCGACTATCGTCTCCGGACATGTCCCCGCGGGCAGTTACACTGAATCCTTCAATGGTTCGTCTTTACCGGTCGGATTATATTTGTGCAAATTATTTGTAAATGGTAGCGAAAGTTTTACAATGAAAGTCATTAAGCAATAGATGGATTCAGAACTCGAACAGCGGCGAAATTTCTTGAAAAACTCCGGTAAAATAATTGTCGGAGCGGCTTGCTATTCTACTATGTCGGCAATCCTGACTTCCTGCGAATCCTATACCGAACTCGTTACGCCGTCGCAGGGCATAGACAAAATTGTGAATATCGATACCGATCTTACATTTCCTAAACCGCTTACGCAAGCACTATTCGAGAAAAAAGGGTTTGGTGCACAAATTAGATTTCCTGATGTAAACTATGGAATTCCTTTGATTCTCGTCAGAATCGACGACAACACAATTGCTTGCTATTCGTCGCTGTGCTCGCATGCAAATTGCTTCGGCGACGAACTATCTATTCCGAAAGGCTATTACGAAAGCGATTCACTAAAGGGTTACCGCTTAATAACTTGCGGATGCCACGGCTCGCAATTTGATCCGTTCCAGAACGGCAAAGCCGTAACCGGTCCTGCCGAAAAATCCCTAAAACGCTATCCGACCGAATTCGACAAAGAAACGCGCCTGTTAACAATCAAATTCTAAGCTAATGCGAATTTATTTGATCGACGGCACAAACGTCCTATATAAAAATAAAAACACGGCGAAATATGTTTCTAAAGATTATGCCTCAGCGTGCAATTCTCTGATCTACATGCTAAAAGCATATTCCACGCGTTTTCCGTCATTCAAATTTCTGATATTTTTTGATGGCTACAACGAAAGCGTGCCTACCTCCTATCGAAATATTCAAATCGAGTGGTCATTCAGTCGCACCGCAGACGAACTAATTCGCGATTACGTTCGCCACAACTATGAACAACACGAATACGTGCTTGTCAGTTCTGACCTCGAAGTACATAATTTTGGCCGAATACACTCCCTCGAAGCAATTACTTCGAAGCAATTTTTAGCAACTATTGCACCAGAGAAAATCTCCGCTCCAAGCATCTACAAAGCCGCCTCGCAGCAATATCACGAAAAGCCGAGTTCGGCTTCGCGCAAAGAAGTCTCGCGAATGTTGCAGCTATTTAAAGATGCCGGCGAGTTTTAACTAATTATTTACGCCGAGAATTTCAACTTTTCCTTTTCCGAAAATCTCTTCCAACTTCTGAATAGTCTCGTGATTAATCGGAATTTTCACGTCTTCCGCGGCATATCTTCTTAGCGCAACGGTTGGCAGATTATATAAATCGAAAACTATCTTAACTCGTTTTGAAGCATTGCCACAAAGTGCATTCAATTGATCCAACAAGGAGTTATCGAACTGTCCGGCGTCAATTTTTATACGGTAACCGCGTGCATATTTATCGATTGCATCGCTTAGATGGAGCATTTCATCAACCTGGATTTTAATTTTTTCGCTATCACTTTCGCTCTTTCCGATCACCATAACCGGAGTATTCACTACTAACAAATGCGAATACTTCGCATAAGTCCGGCTCCAAATTGCACATTCAACTTTGCCGTGAAAATCCTCTAAATCCATAAATGCAAAGGTATTATTGTTTTTATCCAGTCGCGTTTTAAACGAGGATACAATTCCACACATCATAACCTTGCTGCCAATAAACTTGCTTTCGAAATCCGACGAATTAATATGCGAAAGCGGCTTTATACATGCCTTATACTGATTTAGCGGGTGTCCGCTAACATAAAAATTGATGTATTCTTTCTCTTTTTCGAGACGGACAAGTTCAGGCCAATCCGGCACATCCGGCAACTGTGGTTCCGGAATGTTCTCAGTCGCAGTCCCACCAAACAAACTATCCATTGTCTTGTCTTGATTTTGGCGCGATTTAGCATAATTCAGTGCACTCTCCACCGCTTCAAACAGTATGGCACGGTGCGGATTCAGCGAATCAAACGCTCCAACACAAATAAGTGCTTCGATCACGCGCTTATTTATCTGTTTGTCGGCTCTGGCTACGAAATCAAAAAATGAAGTGAACGGACCATTCTTTCGCACCTCAACAATACTTTCAACTGCTCCCTCGCCTACATTTTTAATCGCCGACATGCCAAAATATATTTGCTTACCGGACGCCACAAATTTTCCGGTTGAAGTATTGATATCCGGAGGCAAAACTTTAATTCCCTTCGCCGCCGCGCCTTCAATCAATTCAACAACCTTTTCCAGACTGTTCTTTTCGGCTGTCATATTCGCCGCAAGAAATTCCGCCGGATAATGCGCTTTCAGCCACGCCGTCTGAAACGCCAGATACGAATAAGCGAGCGAGTGCGATTTATTAAAACCATATTTCGCAAACTTCTGAATCAAATCGAAAATCTCAGTAGCAATTTTCGCGTCAACGCCGTTTGTAGCCGCACCGGTGATAAAGTCCGCACGCTGCTGTTCCATAAGAGCAGTATCTTTCTTTCCCATTGCACGGCGCAGAAGATCCGCACGTCCAAGCGTAAATCCCGCAATTATCTGCACAAGTTGCATTACCTGCTCTTGATAAATAATAATACCATACGTGGTATCGAGCGTACTCGCCATAATCGGGTGCAGATACTCAATTTTTTTGCGTCCCCACTTTCGGTCGATAAAATCCGGAATATTTTCCATCGGTCCCGGTCGGTAGAGGGCGTTCATCGCGGTAATATCCTCTAAACTTTTCGGCTTGAGCTGCATCAAATATTCCTGCATGCCCTTACTTTCAAACTGAAATACTGCCAGCGTATCCCCGCGAGAAAACAAGTCATAAGTTGCAGGATCATAGAAATCAATTTTTGAAAGGTCGATTTTTTCGCCGGTATTGCGTTCAATCAGTTCCAGAGCATCATCAATAATCGTCAACGTCCGCAACCCCAGAAAGTCCATTTTCACTAATCCGGCATCTTCGATATCCTTCATGGTGAATTGTGCAACCATTTCTTTATCTTTTTTTACCAACGGCACATAATCACTACATTCAGACGGTGCAATAGCCACACCCGCCGCATGCACGGAAGAATGCCGATACATTCCCTCCAGAAGTATGGAATATTCTATAAGTTGTTTGATTTTCGGATCGTTATTTTCCTTAAACTCCTTTAGGTCGGGCAATTCGAGTGCTTCGACAAGCGGCATAACCTTGCCCTGCGTTGTCGGAATTTTTGCTGTTATCTGATTAATTTCTGTATGCGGAATACCGAGCACACGCCCTACATCTTTCAGCACGGCTTTACAGGAAAGTTTTCCGAAAGTTATAATTTGCGCAACCGAATCCGCCCCATATTTCTCTTTTACGTAATCGATTACACGCTCGCGCGTTGTATCAGCAAAATCCATATCAATATCAGGCATGGAAACGCGATCCGGATTCAAGAATCGCTCGAAAAGCAAATCATACGGCATCGGGTCAACGTTCGTAATCTGCAGGCAATACGCCACCATAGAGCCGGCAGCCGATCCACGTCCCGGACCAACGCTCACCCCAAGTTTGTACTTCGCGGCATTTACGAAATCCTGTACTATCAAGAAATATCCCGGGAAACCCATTTTTACGATAACGTCAATTTCATACTGCAAACGATCTTTGTATTCCTGACTACCATTCGGATAGCGCTCGGCAAAACCTTTCCACGCCAGTTCGGTAAAATACTCGTCAAGATTTTTCGCCGAAGATTCCGGAGGCACAGGGAAAACCGGCATATATAGTTTTTTCTTGAATTCTATGCTGCATTTATCGGCAATCTCTGCCGTATTCGCAATCGCGTCCGAAAAATCGCTGAACAAATCTTCCATTTCCCGGCTTGTTTTAAAGTAGAATTGATCAGTTCCATAGCGAAGTTTATGAATATCGACAATATCATCGCCGGAAACATTTTCTTTGTTGATCATCAGCATGATATTATGGGCAATTGCATGTTCGCGCTTGATATAATGAATATCGTTTGTTGCTATCATCTTGATGCCGAGTTCCTTTGCAATTTTTGGAGTTTGCTCCAGAACAATCGGATCGTCTTTCAGTCCGTGATTTTGCAGTTCAAGATAGAAATCATCGCCGAACAAATCGTGATAGTACTTCGCCTGTTCAATTGCGGCGGACATTTCGCCGGCAATCAAATGCTTACTGACAACACCGGCAAGGCACGCCGACGAGACAATCAA
>JAQUZU010000093.1:0-1976 GCA_028691175.1 Candidatus Kapaibacterium sp.
ATACCACCGGCGACAGTGTAGTAATGAAATCGATTGCAATGCTTGCCGTGCCGGATAGTTGTACGCTGAATATTTCCGATGTGGAAATATATTCGCCGAAACGGATAATTGCAAGCACGGAAAACGGATTTTTCCGGCTGATAAATTATTGTCATGGGGCGGCTCAATTCATGAAATATGAGACTATTGACGTTGCCGCGAGCGTGAAAAATCCGAACAACGAGGCTGTAACGATTGAGTGCAAGAGCAATAAATCTGTCAATTTCGACATTGCGATGATCGATGCACTCGGCAATGCCGCATATTCGAACACAATAAATATTGACGGCGTTCGTGAAATAAAACTTGATACCGGCACACTTACATCGGGATACTATATAGTGGTTGTGAAAGTATTCGATAAAGTAATTTCTCAAGAGAAAGTTTTGCTGGTAAGGTAGGTAATTTGAAATCACTTTTAACATAAATAAATGGAGTAACAGATTGAAAAATAATTACTTAATGAAATTTCTGCGGGCAACCGCGTTGGCGGCATTTGTGCCGGCAATTGCCCTGAGTAATGAAATTGGCAGCGGGCTGCGATATGTTCCGCAACCGTTCGATGTGCAAAATTATGCAATCGAAGCGGAAGTTTTGAATCCGTCCGATATGTGTATTCAGGGCGTGTCGAAAATAGACTTGAAACTTCTGCACGAAAGTGTGGACGATCGCTTTTTCTTTCACCTGTTTGATTTGAATGTTGATAGCTGCGTAATAAAGGGCGTTCAAGTATTGCCTGCGGCTGATGTCGATGAACTCGGGACACCGTATTATGCCATTCCGATCGGCAATTATACCGATGACGAAATTGAAATTAATATTTATTATTCCGGTACGATGACAAGCGAAGGCGGCGATTCGGATTGGGGCGGAGTGCATTATAAGGACAGCATTTTGTTCAATCTCGGTCCGGGAATGATTAAACCGAATGTTTCGTGCGCGGGACATTGGTTCCCATGCTACGACCATGCGTCGGATAAGGCGACTTATTCTGTGCAGATGACTTTCCCGGAAGATTTGACTCTGGCGTCCGCGGGATTTATTCAGTCCGAAGAGAGTGACGGCGAAGGCTATAAAACAGTGAAATGGAAACATGATTACCCGGCGGCGACCTATATGATGGGGTTTGCGATCGGGCGTTTCGAACGAATCGAAATCGAAAATACCGGCGATATTCCGAACGTGATTTATTCTCGTGCCGACAAAGTCAAAGACGCGCAGGGCGGACTGCGAATTTTGGGCAGAATGCTCGAGTGCTTCCAAAAGTACTTCGGTGCGTATCCGTTCGATAAAGTCGGATATGTCGTTACTCCGATTGGTTCGATGGAACATCAATCAATGATAGCCGTTGCAAAAGGGGCACTTCTAAAATCAGATTCTCTGAGCGATAATGCCGCTCACGAACTTGCACACTCGTGGTTTGGCGGATGCGTTACGCACGATGATTTTAGAAGCGTGTGGCTGAAAGAAGGCATGGCTTCGTATTGCGAGTCTTTGTGGCGAAGTTTTGCCCAGAACGATACGAGCGTTTATCATCGCAGAATGCGCGTTTTTGCACAATATTATCATGATATTTTAAAAAATGAAACTGCCCTGCCGTTGCATGATTTTTCACGCACACCGGCCGGAAATTATCCGAACACCATTTATAAAAAAGGCGCAGTCGTTATCGGGCTGTTGCGATATGTTCTCGGTGATGAGCAATTTTTCGGCGCAATGAATCATTATCTCGATAAATTCAGATACGGCAATACCAATACGGCGAAATTCAAAGAGGCACTCGAAGAATATACCGGCAAAGATCTCACCGAATTTTTCGACATGTGGGTCTATGGAATCGGCTATCCGACTATAGATTTGACCTACGAAAAGCAACCGCTTCCGGGCGATGAATACGCAAAATATGTCGTAAATTTAAAGCAGGTTCAAGATGAAAG
>JAQUZU010000093.1:2076-7234 GCA_028691175.1 Candidatus Kapaibacterium sp.
ATTGTATCGACTGTCGGGGTGTTGTTTTCCGGCACGGCGATATTGTTTTTGACTACTTCGCGTGCAAGTTCGAGATTGATTTCGCGATCATCAAAAGTGTGCTTTGCCATAAGGCTGATGAGGACACCCTCGAGTTCGCGAACCGAATTTGTAACGTTTTTCGCCACGTACTCGCAGACGTCGTTCGGCAGTTCAATTCCCTCGGCTTCGCTTTTTTTGAAAAGCAGCGCCATACGCATTTCGAGATCCGGAGTGGGAATATCTACAACCAACCCCCACTGGAAGCGCGAAATTAATCGTGCGTCGATATCCTGAATTTCTTTCGGGCTCTTATCGCTTACAATTACGATTTGCCCGCCTGCGCTGTGAATCGAATTGAAAATATGGAAAAAGTTATCCTGCGTTTTATCGCGTCCCGCGAGGAACTGAATATCGTCGATGATCAGCACATCGAAACTTTGGTAAAAATTCTTGAATTCGTGCGGTTTGTTGTTCTTAATTGAATTGACGAATTCGATCGAAAAGTTTTCGCTGCTGGTATACATGACCCGCAATTTATTGTTTGCACGGACAATTTCGTTGCCGATTGCCGAGACGAGATGCGTTTTGCCTAATCCGGTTTTACCATAAATAAATAGCGGATTGAAGCGCGTTTTGCCCGGTTTTTCTGCCACTGCTTTTGCCGCAGAATATGCAAGCTGATTGCTCTCGCCGGCTACAAAACTATCGAATGTATAAGCCGGATGCAGATTTGTATTGTACGAATCCGCCGCGGCGTGTGATTTCGACTGAATGCCGGAAGTTGCCGGCGGGGTCGGCGGATACTTAAAAGCCGGCAATTTAATTGATTGCGTGCTGGTGTCGGTGTGTGCCACATCAACGAAATATTTTAATTTTGTACTGTCGCCGAGAACTTCGGAAATAGTTTTTTGCAGAAGCGAATAGTAGTGTTCTTCGATCCACTCGCAAAAAAACTGGCTCGGCATGCGAATTGTTAATTCGCTATTTTTATATTCTATTGCCGAAATTGGCTTAAACCAGGTTACGAACGCACTTTTATCGACGTTGTCTCGAATTATCTCCAGGCAACGTGCCCAATACGCACCGGCTATCGCTCCCTCCGGAGTCGGTGCGGGAAGCGGCTTGACTGCTTCTTGCGTTTGTGTCTTGTCGTACTCGGCGAATAATGTGTCGTCTATGTCTTTGTAAATATCTCTCACTGTCCTAAATACTCCGTAATTTACCGATACTTGTCGTAAGTCATTAAAAAAATATTGTTTTCTCAAAAGGTGTCAGGCTTTCAGACTGTAAGATTGTGAAAAAAAACGAATAAAAAAATTTTTTTGCACAAAAAAATCAAATAAAGTGCTTGTATTTTTTAACTACTATAGTTTATAAAGACTTATAAATGTGGAAAAGTGGAAAACATTGCGAAAAAATGTTCCGGATTTGCTAAACTACTGATAATTAAATAGTTAGCATTGTGGATAAGGTGCGAATAAACTACAAAACACGGGATCGATTTTAAGTAAAACCTGTAAGTTGTTGATAAATATGGAGGTTTAATTCTGCCTAAATCGTGATAAAATTGTAATATAACATTCATTTGCATTATCCGTAAATATTTGCGTAATTATTATTGAAATATCAGATTAATTTAGTATTTTTGCTTTTCAAATATAACAAATTGTTGGGTAAAATTATGCAAAAATATATTGCTTCTATATTTTCGGTTTTGGTTTTGGCATTTATGATGTCGTGCAGCGACTCTTCGGAAGAATTTGCGTCGAGTGTGATTAATCGTGCAGATGTCGAGACGACTCCCGGATTTACTTGGTTCGAGATGAAAGTTTCGATGTATTCGCCGAATGCGGATGTGGTCGCACAAATTGCCGATGCCGCCGGCGACACGACTCTCGGATTTTATTTCTTTGCCGCACCGGCTTGCAGCTGCGACTCGTTGCAGGATATTTTCCCGAATACCGTGAAATGCCTTGATAACGCAGGAATCAGCACCTCGCGCCAGCATTTTGTAGCGATGCTCGACGAAACCGCCGAAAATCCGCTCGGCAGCGAAATTTTCCATATAGACAATCTTCCGGAGATTTTCATCGCGAAAAACGGCTTGCCGGTTTATTCGTTTGCGGATTCATTCCGTGTTCGCAATAGTGCCGCAAATTCAAATCCGCTGATTAGTAAGGTTACGGTAGAGGAAATGCTTCTCGAAGCGTTGCAATCGCTAAAATAATTTTTGATTCTAAAACGAACGACATAGAAAATCCCGTTAATGCAAAAAACATGACGGGATTTTTTGTATGTAATATGTAGCCGTTATTCCTGTTGGAACGGGATTTCGAGGTGGAAAGTGGTTCCCTTATCCTCTTCGCTGTCAAAAGTAATCTTGCCGCCCTGCAGAGCGACTGCCTCTTTTACGAGGGAAAGTCCGAGTCCGGTTCCGGAAATTGTCCTGACATTGCTTGCACGGAAGAACGGCGAGAAGAGCATTTCCTGGTCTTGCTTTGGAATTCCGATACCATGATCAATTATGTCTGCGACAAGTTTTTCCTGAGTAATGTAAAATACAAGCTGCACCACGCCGTTCTCAAACGAATATTTTATCGCGTTGTTGATCAGATTTTGCAGAACTAAGTGCAGCATCTTTTCGTCTGCGATAACAACTTCGGCTGAAGAAGTGATTTTCAAATCCAGAGTTACATGATTTTTTGCAACAAATTGCATTTCATGGACTTGTCTCTTGATGCACGAAGTAATATCTACTTTGTCCGGACAGAAACGCAGCATTCCGCGGTCTTTCCTGTTTAGCAAAAGTACGTCGTCGAGCATCGAGTTCAGCACAATGATTGAATCTTTGATTTTTATGAATTGCTTTTCGCGATTTTCTACGGTAAGATTATTATAGTAATTCTGCAGAAGTTCTGCCGCAAGTGAAATTGCCTGCAACGGAGTTCGATATTCGTGGCTTACCATCGAGATAAATTTGTTTTTCAGGTCGTTAAGTTCGATTTGCTTTTGCAAGGCTTCGTAAATGTTTGCTTTTGCTTTCTCTTGCTCGGTTGTATCAAGAATTACGCCGATAATTCCGTCCGGGGTGCCGTCCAAATCAAACGTGCATGAGCGAACAAATTCCGAATAAATCGTATTGCCGTTGTAATCAATTTTCGTCATGTTATAGTGCTGAGTCTTATGCGGATTTGCCAGCAATTCGATGTCGCGCTGATCGTATTCCAACGCTTTTTCGTGCAAATACAGGTCGTGGTTTGTTTTATCGATAATTTTTGTACGCGCAAATCCGATTGTATTGGCGAATGCATTATTGCACAGCGTATATTTTCCGTCACTCGCATTCTTATAATATATTCCGTGCGGAATGCTGTCAATCAGATTATACAGAAACTGCATGTTATGGAAAATTTCCATCTGAGACTGTTTGCGGGCAATTGCAAGAGCAATTTGATCCGAAACCGATCGCAGTAAGTTGATGTCTTTCTCGTCGAAAAGATTGGCATCCGAATAACTTTGTACTACGATTGCCCCGATTACTTCGTCGCGTATTTGTAGCGGTACGCCAAGCCATGCTTTGGAAATAGTGCCGATAACTTTGTCCCGCGGAAGATCTTCGGTGTTTTCAGTGCAACGTAAAATCGGTTTTTTACCGGTAATAACTTTTAGCGTATTCGAATTCGGAGTGTCGAGTGGCAGCGGCTCACTGGCATCCGGGCCGTCCATTTCATCAACGATATACGGGAAAGTAACCAGTTTGTTTTTCTGATCTACTATTGCGATGTAGAAGTTTGTTGTATCTATAATATTGCCGAGTGCTTTGTGTATATACTTGTAAAGTTCGATCAGATCGTCGGAAGAATTAACTGCACGAGAAATATCATAGAGCGTATTCGTTACTTTGTTGTGCATTATTTCGGAAGTAATATCGCGTGCAATGCCCACGAGAGAAGTCAAAACGCCCGAAATCGGCGAGAACACCGGCTGTAAGTTTATCGAATGATAGCGTCGTTCTTTTGACTTCCGCCGAAATACTATATTGAAAGTAGTCTGCTCTTTGATTTTTTTATAATTTTGCAGAAAATACGTGTTTATCGGGTCGTTATCAAGCAAAATTGCTACATTCTGTTGAATAAATGACTGTGGATTGATTCCGCAAATATTTTCGAATGACGGCGAAACATTTTGAATAAGTCCGTTACTGTTGAATAAGACGAAAACATCGTTCAGGTTTTCGAACAGGAAACGGTATTTATTCTCGCTCTCGCACATTGCAACCTGCAACTCCTTTTGTACGGTAATGTCCTGCAAAGCACCGTCAAGAATATATTCATGCACCGGATCGCGATAGATTATTGCGTAGTCGTTTACCCAGATAAACGAGCCGTCTTTGCGGCGGAGACGCGTTTCTTCGTGAAACACCGTGCCAACCAGTTGCTTGTTAAAAAATATGTTGTAGCGTGTCTGCGGCGAATCATACAGCATAGACGAATTTATCTGCATAATTTCATCGACGGAGTCATAACCCAGAATTTTTGCGAGTGTTGGATTTGCCAGTAGGAACTGACCTTTAAACGTAGTGCGATAAATTCCGACCGGAATCCGTTCAAACATTGAGTGAAAATCAGTGTTGGAGGGGATGGAATTTCTCGTCGGCAGATTCTGCGACGAATCAGCAACGGACGGACCCGATAATTCGGCTGCCTCTTGGGGAAAAGCAAAATTCGGTTGGTTTAAATCATCAATAATTTTTATTACGTAATGGACAGCACATTTTCTGCCATTCAAAGAAATATACGACGAGGAAATTCGTACCGGAATCACTTCTTCCTCTGCGGAATACAGTGATGCTTGAAAATTCGTAACAAAACTATTCTGCAATAGTCTTTTTAATAATTCTTCACGTTCCGAATTATCAACCCAGAAATTGCATTCAGGAACACTTTTGCCGATAACGGTGTCTGATTCCCGGCCTGATAAACTCGCAAACGCCTGATTTACTGCATAAACCTCGTTTGTAGTCATATCGACTATTATAGTTGCAACCGGCGAATTAAGAAAGACATTGAGGAATTTATTTTCTTCGACGAGGAAATTTCCCGCGGAATTTGCGTATGTGTCCGTTAGCTCTTCGATA
>JAQUZU010000094.1 GCA_028691175.1 Candidatus Kapaibacterium sp.
TATGGCGGATTAATATAAATGACCAGTTTTTTGCGTTTTTCTTCATCGTTAATAATGTCTTGCAGTGGCTGTGGCAACTTCGAGAAATCGTCGTTCAAAAAGTCGAACTGAAACACGTGGCTGTCAAGCAGGTTTGCGCCGTTTCGGATGCGGTCTTTCATCACGTCTACGTCTTGGCGGTCTAAAGTCGAAGCCCAGATATTGTATTTGTTGGTCAGTCCGGCAAGCAGATTTCCGGTGCCGGCGCAGCAATCCCATACGGTGTATTCGTCCTGCCAGTTTTCGCCGAGCGCATCGGCGAGATATTTTTGCGAGAGTTCCACCCAGATTTTCGGAGTAAAAAACGAGCCTTTTCGTTCGCGGACGTCCTGCGGAACGAGCAGGTCGCGGCGTTCGATAATGTAATCCCAGTATTCTTCTTTCGGCGGACGTTGATATTTTTTCCAGAAAGCGGCATGCGCTTTTTGTTTATCGTTAAATACGGCTTGCTTTAGCGAAATCATTCCGAATACGTCCGTATCAATATCGAATTCGTAGTGGTCGGATTTCAGAAGTACAAACAGTTTTTCCTTCAGCGACAAATTATTTTCGGAGAGCAAATCGGCGAGATAGAAATCCGCGTCGATGATTCCCGCCTTCCTGACTTTCGTCCAATCGATTGTAATGCTTTCTTTTACTTCATCTCTCCATTTCGCATATACCGAAATAAAATTGTTTTTGTCGATTTGCAGTTTGGCATTTTCGGACATTTCCCTGCTTATGAACTGCGTAGCGATGAATTCTTTAAGTTGAATTTTATCTTTTTCGTAGAAAAACACGGTTGCAGTTTTTTCGAATGCTTCTTTTGCGGCATTTGCCAGTTGCTTGAACTCTTTTGTCTCGTGATTACTCGGTGTAACGTTCCAGTTGAAGTCGTTCAAATAGAAAATCGGCTGAATAAGGTGGTATGGCAGGAAAGCGATTTTTTCGTTATCGAACGCTCCAAGATATGCGGGCGGCATCTCGTGGTCGAATGCTCGCGATTTTCCGATTGTCAGGATCAACTGGATAAGGCTTTCGACGTAATCGGCTTTATATTTTTTTGCTTCAGCCCATAGGCACATGCGGTTATTTTCTTTTTGTACAATTGCGAAGTCGATTTTGCCGAAAATCTTGTATTCGAATTTTGTTTTCGGAAAAAATTCGTCTCTTATTGTCGATTTTAGTTCTTCTTCGGAATTGGAATTATATTTGCTCATTTATATATCTTTTTGTTTGTAACGTTTTGCAAATATACGAAATTATTCAAAGAATATCGAAAAAAAAAGCATCCGCGCCACTCCCGCGTTTGTGGTACTCTTTTCCAATATTCCGCGAATTGTTTCGTCATATCCGAAATATTCATTTTACAATACGGGATACGGAATAATGAGAATATTTAATTCAGCAACAATTGCCTCCGCAATATTTTTTGCGACGGTTTTCCCCGGCATGAACTGCAATGCCGAATATTTCGAACATAAAATTATTTCCGAAAAATATAAAGAACACGACGTATCAATCCTCGATAAAGTGGTATGGGTACAGTTTGCTCCGACGGTAGAGGATGCCGTCCTCGGAGAAATAATCGCTCCCGCCGGCGACGAATTAAATTTAACTCCGCTGTTACCGCAGAAACGCCAAGGCGAAATCCTCGCAAAGCGTGCAAACGGCAAAGTGTCCGAAGCCGAAGATAAAGTCTTGCGCACATATATTCTTGAATATGACGAAGATATTTCGCCGGTGGAATATATTGCGAAATTGCGCCGCGAACACCCTGAAATTATTGCCGCCGAGCCGTATTATACGGACAAACTCCTTGGCTCGTCCGTGGAGCCGGACGACCCGTATTTAGATGAGCAGATAGCGCTTCAGAAGATGCAGGTTCGCGAAGCATGGCTTGCCGGGCTGGTTGGTTCGCCGGAAATTACAATCGGTATCAGCGATAGCGGCGTGCAGGTTTCGCATGAAGATTTAGTCGAAAATCTTGCATATAATACCGGAGAAATCCCCGATAACGGCCTTGACGACGACAACAACGGCTATATAGACGACTATGCAGGCTATAATTTTTCGTATCTCGACGACGGAGTCGGGGCGGGCAATGTAGCTCATTCGAACGCGCACGGCACGCAGGTTGCCGGTATTGCCGCCGCCCGGGCGAATAACGCTATCGGCGTAGCGGGCACGGGCAATCAATGTCGCTTCTATCCTCTGAAGGTCTGTCCGAAAAATTCTAGCAAAGTGCTTTTCGGCTATCAATCGATAATTTATGCCGCGGTTAATCATTTCAAGGTGCTGAACTGCAGCTGGGGCAATGTAAAGCCGTTTTCGCAAATCGAACAGGATATCATCGATTATGCTGTCGAACAGGGCGTGTCTATCGTCGCATCGAGCGGAAATATTTCTTCCGGCGGTGTCGATATGTTTTCGATATTTTATCCTGCGGGCTATGACGGAGTTCTCGGCGTTGGCGAAACGACCGGATACGACTACGTGGATTTTGATGCAACTCTTAGCCTTCAAACGGACATCATGGCGCCCAATGGCATCTATTATACATGCTTGGCGAGCTCGGATAATGCTTCATACGAGCGAGTCAGCGGCGGAAGTTCGTATTCGTCGCCGGCGGTTGCGGGCTTGGTAGGCTTGGTTCGTGCGAAATATCCGGAACTTTCTGCTCGCGAGGCACTTGAATTTTCGCGACTATGTGCAGACGATATTTCTGCAAGTAACACTTCGGACAAGCAATTTTTCCTGCCGGGACGAGTAAATTTCACAAAAGCACTCGAACTTACTCCGCTTGGTCAGCCGGCGATTCGCCCGCTTGATGTCTCATTTACGGACGCGGACGGCAATCCGATTTCGCGTTTTAATTTGCAGGATAACATCAAAATAAATATTTCGGCTTATAACTACTTGGGCAAAGGGGAAAATCTTTCTTTCCGCCTGTCGCAAAGCTCGAACAACGGAAATGACTTTGCTACAATCAATAATGCGGAAGTTGCCCTCGGTGCGGTTGCAGAGAAATCTCCGCTTGCAATTAACGGCTTTTCGTTCAGCATAAAAGATAAAACTCTGCTCACCACGCCTGAATTTACGGTTTTCCGCGTCGATGTTCTCGAGAATGGCAGAGTAATCGATTTCTTTACTTTCCCGATTAATTGCTATAATGACGTTAGCACATTCAGCAACAACGCACTGACTTTCTCGGTCAGCGACTACGGGCGTTTCGGTTCGTCGGTTAATTCGTTGATTGGTGCCGGACAGGGATTTACGCCGAAAACTTCGTATAATCAACTTTATACCGCTTCCGGCTTGTGTCTTTCGGTAAATGAAGGCTACCTTTATACAGGCTTTATGAGCGACCAACAGTTCAAGACAAGTTTCGCTTCGGTAAAACCATTCACCGGAGCGGACGCAATGACCGGCACAATGGCGGCGAAATATCTTGTAGACAATACAATTTCCGTTACGACGAAATATTCGTTCCCGAGTGCGGATTTGCCGCTTGTGCGCGTTGATTTTACGGTAAATCACGACTGCGAAATTCCACTTCCCGGAATCGCGCTCGGCATGTATTTCGACTGGGATTTAACGCCGTATATCAGAGAAAATACAACCGGTTATTTCGCGGAAGCAATTCCGGACGAAGCCCCGGCAACCTCTACCGCTGCGCAATTTGCCGCAAACTATAATTCCTCTTCCGTTGTCGGAACACTTGTATTTTCAGATACGCCGAATGCAATCGCACAGTGCGCCGGTACGACCGGAGCAGACTATGACGCAGCCTTGATGGTACTTATGAACGGTGGAATTTCCGAGCAATATGACGGCAAAAGCGATATTGCCTCCTTTGCCGGAATGAAATTCCATGGCGAAACCGAGCCGAATACTCCGAAGAAATTCACCATGCTGGTCGGCTATGGCGAGAGCAAATCCGCACTCGCCGGCATGCTCCAAAACGCATATCGCACGCTCTCGGTTAATGAAACTGCAACTGCAGATGCTGCAATTTTCCCGTCGCCGGCAGCGGATTATATCGAATTTGAAAACACTAACCCGCTTTCCGGCGAAATTGAAATTTTCGCAATCAGCGGCAGAAAAGCACTTGTTGGTGCAGTTTCGATTTCAGATGTAACTTGCCGAATTAATGTTGCCGAACTTGCTCCGGGCGGGTATTTCGTATTTTCCGGTGGCAAATATGTCGGCAAATTCATCAAAGCCGGCAGATAGGAATTTTGGGCAAATAAAATAATCGATGAAATTATTGAAATATTTTCGTAATTTTGTAGTTCGTGTGCGATTTTATGTCGCACACGGCTCATCAATTCAAGTAATTAATCCGGACAAATATGAAATTATTTAGGAACTTTTGCATTATAGCCCATATCGACCATGGAAAATCGACCCTTGCGGATCGCCTGTTGGAGCGTACCGGCAGAGTAACGCAGCGCGAAATGGTTACGAACCAGATTCTTGACAACAATCCGTTAGAGCAGGAGCGCGGCATTACGATTAAACTGCATGCGATCCAGATGAACTATAAAGCCAAAGACGGCAACGAATATATTTTAAATCTGATTGACACGCCGGGGCATGTCGATTTTACTTATGAAGTTTCCCGCTCGCTCGCGGCATGCGAAGGTGCATTGCTCATCGTCGATGCGACGCAGGGAATTGAAGCGCAAACTATCAGCAATCTTTATCTTGCATTAGAGGGAAATCTCGAAATTATTCCGGTTTTGAACAAAATTGACCTGCCGAGCGCGGCGACTACTCTCGAACGCGTCAAGCATGAAGTTATGGATTTAGTCTGCTGCGAAGAGGAAGATATCCTGCTTGCATCTGCAAAAATGGGCACCGGAATTGAAGAAATTCTCGAAGCAATTGTTACGAAAATTCCGCCTCCGCAGGGCGACCCGAATGCTCCGCTGCGCGCACTGATATATGATTCCATTTTCGATTCATATCGTGGTGTAATCGTAAATTTCCGAATCTTCGACGGCACGCTCCGCGAGGGCGATAAAATTCTGTTTATGGCTACAAATATGGCTTACGAAGTCGAAGAATGTGGTATTATGTATATGAAACGCTACCGCACCGGCGAAATCAAAGCCGGCAATGTAGGCTATTTGACGGCGGCTATCCGCAATTTGCAGGATACCAAGGTCGGTGATACGATAACGCATTTCCGCGGCGGCTGCGGAACTCCGATCGAGGGATTTAAAGAAGTCAAACCAATGGTATTTAGCGGAATTTATCCCGCAAGTGCCGATGACTTCGAGGCTCTCCGCGAAGCACTCGCAAAACTTGTGTTGAACGACTCGGCAATTTCCTACGAGCCTGAATCTTCGACTGCATTGGGCTTCGGTTTCCGCTGCGGTTTTCTCGGACTACTCCACATGGAAATTGTCCAGGAACGTCTCGATCGCGAGTTTAATCAAATAATTGTAACTACGGTGCCGAATGTGCGCTACCGCGTGCTCAAAACCAACGGCGACGAACTTTATGTAGATAACCCTGCACAATTACCGCCAATCGGAACAATTCGCGACATTCAGGAACCGTTCATCAAAGCAGATATTCTGACTCCGGCGGAATTTGTCGGAAATATTATGAAACTCTGCATGGAACGTCGTGCGACAATGGTAAATCAAACATATCTCTCGCAGGAACGTGTCAGCCTGCGTTTCGAACTTCCGCTCGGTGAAGTGGTCTTTGATTTCTATGATAAACTGAAATCCATTTCGCGCGGTTATGCCTCGCTCGATTACGAATTCTTGGAATATCGTGCCGAGGACTTGGTACGATTGGATATTTTACTCAACGGCGATATTGTAGATGCACTTTCTGCGATTGTTCACCGCTCGAAATCATTCGATTGGGGCAAAAAACTCTGCAATAAACTAAAGGAATTAATCCCTAAACAAATGTATGAAGTGGCTATTCAGGCGGCAATCGGAGCGAAAATCATCGCACGTTCTACCGTTAAGCCGGTCAGAAAAGATGTAATCGCAAAATGCTACGGTGGCGATATTTCGCGTAAGCGCAAACTCCTCGAAAAGCAAAAGGAGGGCAAAAAGCGCATGAAGCAAATCGGCAGCGTAGAGGTGCCGCAGGAGGCATTCCTCGCAGTTCTCAGCATGAACGACTAAAAATAAAGCCCGATATTGAAATGAATATCGGGCTTTTGCTTTATATTATGTCTGCTATTTTGCTTCGATTGTGGCAAGTTCGGCGTTATATTTCGATTGTGGATATACTTGGCGGAAAAGTTCGATTGTAACTTTCAGTTCCTCTGTTTTTTCCATTTCTTTCAGTGTGCGGATTTTCTCGAAATACGCATCTTCGGCAACGTCCGTGTCGGAATATTCATCAATTACCATATTAAAGTAAATTATTGCCGCCTTCAGATACGACATTTTCTTGTATATTAAACCGTTATAATACTCGCGGTACGCAAGTTTATGGCGTAATTCCTCAATATACTGCGTTGCAACCGAATAAAGCGAATCATTCGGATATACCGATTGAAACTCCGAGAAAGTCTGAATTGCCTTCAGAGTGTGCTCTTGCTCGCGGTCGTACGGCGGCGAAAGTTTATAGTAGCAGAGTGCAGTTTTGAAAAGTGCTTCTTTCGAATAATCGCTTCGCGGATAAACCCGGCGAAGCATGTTATAACTGAACGCGCCGAGTTGGTATTCACCTTCGCGGAAATTTACTTCCGCAAGATAGTATTGAGCATCATCGGCATACGCGGACGCCGGATACTGTAACTTTATGATGTCAAAATATTTAGATGATTCGCGATATTTCTCGTTTTTGAAATGCATCAAGCCTTCGTTAAAAACTTCTTCGGCTGTTTTTGGCATTTCCATGTTCGATGACGAGCACGAAACAAGTGCCAATATTGCAAATGCAGGCAGTAAAAATCTGGTTAGTTTCATTTATTCAGTTACAAAATCCGATTGTTAAAAAATTCAAACAACTAAATTAACAAATTCCCGGCGTAAAATTGCAGAAAATTTCTGCTACCGAAAATTGCACATTCAGCGACATATTGTAGACGTAATATTTCGCGAAAAGCAACAGCAAGCCGAAAAAAATTCGGCTTGCTCCGGCATTTACCTTTCGATTGGTGTCTCGAT
>JAQUZU010000095.1 GCA_028691175.1 Candidatus Kapaibacterium sp.
AACCGCTGCACCGCCTCTGCAACTATCCAAATGCAAGTTACGAACAATAATATTGTTTCTATAAGTGCAGAAAGATTTTCGATTTTGCCATGCCCGAAATCATGTTCCAAATCTGTCGGTTTGCCGGAAATTTTCACAGCAAAATAGGTTACAACAGTGGCAACCAAATCAAGTCCGGAGTGCCATGCTTCCGATAAAATTCCAAGACTTCCGGTAAAAACTCCGACCATTATTTTCGAAATAGTTAAAAAAAAGGCAACAAAAATTGATTTTTTGCTGCCCCTTTTTAAGAGTTTCTTGTTCGTTTAATTTATTTGAAAATTCTGACAATATGTTATTGGTTCTTGAACTGCTTTAAGAATTCAAGTCTCTCTTTTAACTCTTCAGCAGGAGTCAACAATGCTTCTTTGTCGAGAATTGCTTTGTTTCTGCTACGCGTAGTAAAAACGTAATTCGGACTCATCACAATAGCTTCCTCCGGACATGCTTCTTCGCAGAATCCGCAATAGATACAACGTAACATATTTATTTCGAATTTTGCCGGGTAACGTTCTTTCGTTTTATCCGTTTCGCCGGCTTGTACTTCAATTGCCAATGCCGGGCACACCCTTGCACATAATCCGCATGCAACGCAACGCTCGCCGTCTGAATCTTTAACTAAAACAGGGCGGCCACGATATGAACCAAGCGGTTGCCAGCGTTCTTCCGGATATTGACGTGTCATTTTGGGTCTGAACAGTCTTCGCAAAGTTAGACCAAGCCCTCTAGCTATTTCCGGCAAATAGGCTTTTTCTGCCAACGACATACGTTCTACTTCGGTATTTTTTCTATTGTTCATTGATATTTTTTCCTATTATTATGCAAATATTTTTATACCTACAGCTGTTAAGACTAAATTTATTAACCCAAGTGGCAATAAAATTTTCCATCCAAGATGCATCAGTTGGTCATATCTAAAACGCGGTATAGACCAACGAACCCAGATAATGAATATCGTCATTGCGAATATTTTAACGATAAATGTAACAAATTGAGCCAAACCGAGCAACACAGAGCCGTCTTCCAAGCCAAGTGTCTCCGCCGGAACAGGTAGTGTCCAACCTCCTAAATACACGAGAGCAATGATTGCCGAAGATGTTGCCATGTTTGCATATTCTGCAAGGAAAAACATACCGAATTTCATTCCGGAATATTCGGTGTTATATCCACCAACAAGTTCAGCATCTGCTTCAGGCAAATCAAACGGTGTACGGTTCATTTCCGCAAAAGATGCAGTTAAAAATATTATAAATCCAAGTGGCTGAGTAAATATATTCCACAACCAGCCATCTTGATGGCGCACTATATCCGAAAGTCCAAATGAGCCAGTCAGCATTACTACACCAACTAAAGCCAAACCCATTGCAATTTCATAAGATACCATTTGTGCTGCTGAGCGCAAACCACCAATTAAAGAGTATTTGTTGTTTGAACTCCACCCCGCAAGCGTGATACCGTAAATGCCTACACTTGTCATCGCCAAGATAAATAAAATTCCGATATTGATATCCGGTGCTGTGGCTAAACCCATATAAATTTTTTCGCCATTTATCAAAATATAATCACCGAACGGAATTACAGCATAAACAACGAACGCCACGCCTAATGTAATTATCGGAGCAATTCCGTGAATTTTTTTGTTTGCCGCTTCCGGTACAATATCTTCCTTCATCAGTAACTTTGTAACGTCAGCAAATGGCTGAAGAAGTCCAAACGGACCGGTTCTGTTTGGTCCAAGACGATCTTGAATTATACCGGCTATTCTACGCTCTAAATAAACCAAAGCTGCTGCAGCTAAAAGTACGAGGGTAAAAACAATTCCTAGTTTTATCCCTGCTAAGGCTAATATGTATAAAAAACTATCCATGATTGTATTTACTCAAATTAATTTACATTATTCGACTTATAAATTCTATATTTCTTCTCGTTTTCAATGCGATTTCCGAGTGTTAAGCCTTGGTATTCATCGAGAATTTGATAACTAATGTTATTTAGTTGCGGATTAATTTCGGCAATTTCCGTGAATACATCTTCAGCATTCAAATATTTCTTTCCGTCACTTCCAAGTCCGGATGCAATGTTTGCCAATATTCGCCAATCTGAACGGTTATCAGAAAGATTTGATCTTCCCCATTTATCGTCTTCTGTCCCGAATTGCTCGAAACGCCCGAGTTTCATTCCCATTGTTCGAATATTTTCGCGATTTGCAATAGCGGGAGTCAAATGCTGGATTCTCTTTGCTTCGTTAACCAGAGTGCCTTCTTCTTCGTAACATGACGCAGAGGCAAAAGCGACATCTGCAATTTTTGAAAGTTGGGATTCGTTTTCGCAATGTGCAATTACACATTCTGCATTTTCCGCAATTTCGTTTATTGGTGAATCATTAGATAAAGTGCTATCTAATATATATAACAACTTGATTTCTTTCTTTTGTACTTTTGTTTTTAAATCGTCGAAATCAAGTGGTTTGATATTCGGCAAAACAATTTTCATACCATTAGTGTTTGCCGCACGATCATTTGTGCGAAGTTTTTCATCTCCGAAATTTTTGTCTGTATAGTCAATATAAACTATGTTTTGTGTCTTTATACTTTTTTGCGCTAACTTTGCCAGCATATAATTGCTCTCAATAGTTGCCTTTGGAGAAGCAATAAACAGAATATCTTTTGCTTTATAGTTCTTTAATAATTGCACAGCTTTTGCCACAGCATCATCAAATTTTTCGACTTGAACATTTTTACATTTCGAATCTGCCAGACGATTTTCGTTTTGTAGACTGTAATTAAGTCTTCCCTCGTCACACATCCAATAACGGTTAATATTCATATTGTTTCGTGGTTCAATACGCAGAATTTTGTTGTTTCTGGTACCGATTTTAATATTACAACCACGAGAGCAACCCGCACATACAGAATCGTTAAACGCCATATCCCATACTCTGGATTTAAAGCGAAAATCTTTGCTTGTTAATGCACCAACCGGACATGAATCAATAATATTCATCGAATATGGTGAATCAAATTTGCAATCAGTTGCCATTTTTACATAAACGCGATCGCCACGATTAATAAACGACAGAACCGGTTGGTCGGCAAATTCTTTGGCAAATCTAATACATCTTGAACAAGAAATACAACGCTGAGCGTCATACATTATTTTATCGCTCCACGATACCCGTTTTGGCTTTGGGTTTTTATTTTCCGTGAAACGACATTCACCGGTAGAATATTTGAATGTATAATTTTGCAATTTACATTGTCCGGCTTCGTCGCAAATAGGGCAATCAAGCGGGTGATTAATCAGGAGGAATTCCATAACTGCTTCGCGTGCCTTAATAACCTGCGGCGTGTTCGTGCGAACATACAAGCCCGGAGTGGCTTTCGATCCGCAAGCGATTTGAAGTTTCGGCATATATGCAATAACCGGATTTCCGTTTTCATCGACTGCAAGTGTACCGTCCGGATTTTTCTTCTGGTTTCCCATTTCAATCAGGCACATACGACAGTTGCCGGCAACAGATAATTCCGGATGCCAGCAGAAATGCGGTAAATCAATGCCGTTTTCGAACGCTACCTCAATAATTGTCTTATTGCCTTCGAACGTACATTTTTTTCCATCTATAACTATTTCAGCCATTTTTTACTTTCTCCATTCAATTAGATAATTATTTAATTTCTCCGTACTTTTCGGGGTAAGGAGGCAGCGGAAGCGAATCCGATATTCCGGCAAGCGGAAAATCTTTACGTAACGGATGAATAGCTTCGCCGGAAATTGGATCCGTAAAATCATCCGGCATATAAAATCGTCTCAAATCCGGATGACCAATGAAGTTTACTCCGTACATGTCAAATGTTTCTCTCTCATACCAGTTTGCAGACTCCCATACAGAAGTAACAGTTTGGCATGACAATTCCTTTTCATTCAACTGAATTTTAAGTCTAACGCGAGATTTATTTTCGTTAGAGTAAAGGAAATAGACGACTTCCATCAGGTGTTTTTCACTTAAGTAATCAATTGCAGTAACATCAAGCAACATATCGAACTTGGTCGATACGTTATTTTTTAATTCGTTACATACATCAATCAAATGTTCCGCATTAATTGTAAAACTCAACTGTCCGTTATGCTCAACTAATTGCATTTCCGGAGCAATTTTGCTTATTATTGCTGTTAAATTATCTTTGTTTTCCGGCATATTAATTCTCTATATGATGCGTTATGTTGTTTCAATCCAATATATTTATATAAATTTCGTTTTAATGTGTGTTATTAAACGATGTATATATCTCTAAACTATACAAGACGATTTAATTTATCTAAATTGTAAAAGAATTGAAAAATGAAACAAAAAAGTTATTTTGAGTGTTCGGAATGCGGTTATCAGACACCGAAATGGATTGGAAAATGTCCGTCCTGCGGTACATGGGAATCTTTTTCGGAAGTTCAAGCAATTTCATCGTCTCGTTCGCAACGAACGGCGTCAAATAGTCCGGGCGGTACAGTTCAGAAACTGCGTGATATTTCTACTGATAATGATTATCGAATTCTGACGAGGATTGAGGAATTAGATCGTGTTTTAGGCGGCGGAATTGTTCCCGGTTCATTAGTTCTTGTGGGCGGCGATCCGGGAATAGGCAAATCGACTTTAATGCTTCAGATGTGCAATAACCTGAAAAATCCATTGTATGTTACAGGTGAAGAATCGCTTCCACAGATAAAAGTACGTGCGGCGCGGCTTGCAAATATCAATATGGATATAGACATTATGAGCGAATCTTGTGTGGAAAAAATCAACACAACGATACTTGCCTCGGATGCTCCGATTGTAATAATTGATTCAATTCAATCTATTTTCAGCGAACGTGCTGAATCAACTCCGGGAAGCGTTATGCAAGTACGGGAATGTGCATCTCTATTAATGCAGACGGCGAAATCTACGAATAAAAGTATTATTATGATCGGTCACGTTACTAAAGACGGTACTATTGCAGGACCAAAGATCTTGGAGCACATGGTTGATACTGTTTTGCAGTTCGAAGGCGACAAAATGCACAGTTATCGGATTTTGCGAGCACTGAAAAATCGATACGGCTCTACAAACGAAATTGGAATTTTTGAAATGCAGGCAAAAGGAATGCGTGAAGTGAAAAATCCGTCGGAACTTTTTCTTGCAAAAAAAATCATTGAGGAATCCGGAATTGCAATTACTACATCTATGGAAGGTAGCCGTCCAATTTTGCTCGAAGTGCAAGCACTCGTAACTCCGAGCAGTTATGGTGTTCCGCAAAGAATTTCCAATGGCTTCGATCAGCGTCGCCTGCAAATGATATTGTCCGTATTAGAAAAGCGTTTGGGCTTGGCATTTCGGCAATTTGATGTATTTGTAAATATTGCCGGAGGTTTGTATATTACTGACCCGGCGGTAGATCTGGCTCTTTCGATGGCATTAGTAAGTTCTTTAAAAGACATACCTTTAAAGACGGACTCTGTATTTATTGGTGAAGTCGGCTTGACCGGCGAGATACGTCAAGTTTCATCTATTGAACAGCGTATAAATGAATCTATCAAACTTGGATTTACGCAGATTTACGCACCGGATAATCCGTTTGAACTTTCAGAAAAAAACAAAAAACGCAGTTTTAGTATCAATGTAATTGAGCGCATTTCACTTGCTTTGACGCAAATATTAGCGTGATAACTGACTAAATTCGGTGTTAAATATTTATTACCACGTTGCATTCGGCTAAATCATCAATATTATTCGACGCCATCAGTATAAGCGAATTAGTTCGCGCCTGCCGAATTAATTCTATGGTAGTCGAGATTCCTGCTTCATCAAGATTTGAGAACGGCTCATCAAAAAATAAAATATCGGATTGTGAAAGAAATGAAAGCATGATTTTTGCTTTTTGCACTGTTCCGGAAGATAATTTTTTTACAATTTGATTATCGAAATTTTCAAGATTCAATTTTTTCAATAAATCAAAGTATAACGCCTTATCGAACTTTGTTTCGTAGGCTCTTGCGATAAATTCTGCATGCTCTTTGATATTCAAATTTGCATATAAATTTGAATATGGTGCAACAATATATTTGCCCGGCGACGGTGGGATTGTTTCTATTTCGCCCGAATCCGGCAGAATCATTTGCGAAAGCAACTTAATCAGCGTGGATTTCCCGCTTCCGTTTTTGCCGAAAATTCCGATAAAATCGCCGGTTGAGTATGCGCAGGAAAAATCGCGAATGACAAAATTTGTGTCGTATGTTTTGCAGATATTCTTTGCAGATAATTTCATGTGTTATTTGATTGATCTTTTAATCACGAATTTGCCGTAATTGCTATCATTATTTATTGTAACTTTATAAAAATACACGCCGGTCGGAATGTTGCGCGAAATGTCTCTCCATGCAACAACTTTTTTTCTGTCAATAACATCGATAGTTGCATTTACGTCTTCATAAATCAGCGTATTGTCTGTATCGTAAATTGCGAGTTTCGCTTTGCCCAAAACTCGGCTATCAAAAGGTACAGGGAATGCAATAAAGTCTTCTTTTCCGGAATATGGATTAGGAAATGCCAAGTCGTTTTCAGTTAGTCGGCTGCCATTTTTCGCAAAGAAAATTGGTGTCATCACATCTTTATTTAATACAGAATTAAAGCAAATATTTCCGAAAAATTTAGTATCGCACTCCGAAGAATTTTTTTCCATTGAGATGCAAAATTCTTTGCTTTTTTGCTGGTATATTCTTGAATTCGGATACTCTGCATTATAAACAATTACGTCAAGTGTGTCGTTTGATATACTTTCATCTTCGCTTCTAAAAATTACGCGTGCCGGATAGAACGCGAGCGGTAAAATATCACCGCTTATCATTACAGACGGATAAGAATATTCATCTTCGAAATCAAACTTCATAGTTGAAAGTTCGTCTGCAAATGTAAAAAATTTTCCTTGCTGTGCCCGTTTTCCGGTATAGTAAAACCACGACGCAATTTCTGC
>JAQUZU010000096.1:0-1941 GCA_028691175.1 Candidatus Kapaibacterium sp.
AGAAAATTAATATCCGGAATATCCACCAAAATAAAATCAACTACATTTCCGATAAAAAACGGCTGTCCCTGAAACAACATTCCGTAGAAAACGCGATCTATCAAGTTGCCGAACGCGCCGGCAAAAACAACTGCAAGTGCCAGGCGTATAATCGGCTTAGTATTTTCGCATTTAAAAATATACCATACCAAAGCACCGGACGCCAACACCGAAAACAAGCTTAAAATCACCTTTCCGGCACCGAATGAAATTCCGAACGCCATACCCGGATTTTCTACGTAAGTTGCTTGCAAAAAATCGCCCAGCACGCTGACATATTCGCCGGGTTTGAAATTATTCAGAGCATAGATTTTCGTTACTTGATCGATAACAATCAGCAACGCAGCCAAAATCAATGCATATATAGAAAATTTTCGTTCTTTAGTCATAGCTTATTAAAAAATACAAGAATGCAAAATTAAGAAATTATTGCGAAACGTCCGGCGTACCAAGCCGAATCTCAATCTTTTTGTGTAATGTAGCCGATAGCAAATCCGTGCGACGCTCGGCTCCCCAAAGTTCGATATCCGGCAAAATATTTGTTTTGTCGGGCTGGCGAGTTAATTGCAGGGTTACTTTTTTGTCTTTGATTTCAGTTTTTACCTCGGCAATAAGTTGTATTTGCCGGCGGTCCATTCCCTCCGCGATACGCAAAATCCCCGCCATCAGGCATACGCCGTAACGCTTATCCTCTTGCAGTTCCTTATATTCGAGATGCTTTTCTTTCGGCATACCTTTGCGATGATAGCGCGTAATGAGAGCAATAATCTGTGTTTCCAGATTATCAAATCCCGGCATTACGCTCTGACTGATAACATAATAAGAATGCTTATGGTGCTGATCGTGCGAAATAAAATATCCGACATCGTGGAGCATGGCGGCTGCGGCGAGTAACTCGCGCTCTTCGCTTTTTAGCCCGTGCAAAGATTGCAATCCGTCAAAAAGTTGAAGCGAAATATCGCGCACATGTTCGGCATGCGACATCTCAACTTTGTATCGGGCGCACAGATTCAGAATAGTTTCGAAGCGCAAATTCACCAGTGCATAATTTTGATTGCCGGATTGTCCCTTATTCATATAATCAAAAACTACACCTTCGCGCAGTGCATATCCGGAAATTATCACCTGATCTATATTGAGATAACGCAGTGCAGACTCGAGAATAATACTGCCACCGAGAATAATATCCGCACGGACTGCATCCATTCCCGGAATTTTCATACGCTCAGCAACAGTTTTCGTATGCAGAATTTTCGAGATAGCACGCAAAAGATCATGCCGGGTAGCAGAACATCCATTCATTACATCAGGAATTTTTTTTCCGTTCATCGCCTTCGAAATTGCAACAAGACTTGCAATTGTACCGCTTGTGCCGACCACAACATCAAATCCGTCTTCGCTAATGCGCGACAATATTGGTGTCCAGAGACCCTTGATATACTCTCTACACGCTCTAATGCGTTCTGAAGTAGTCTCATAATCCGGAAAAAAGTTATTCGAAATACGGATTGCACCGATTTTTGTGCTGTGAACAAACTTTACTTCGCCGCCATTTCCGATTATTGTCTCGGTACTTCCACCGCCGATATCAATTACAAGCGTATTTTTCGAGAAAACCGGCAAGGCGTGAATCACACCTTCATAAATCAGTCTGCCCTCCTCTACTCCGGAAATCACCGAAATATTTACTCCGGTCAATTCCCTTACGCGTTCGATAAAATCGGTTTTATTTTCTGCCTCGCGCACGGCACTGGTTGCCACGGCAATTATTTTTGCATTAGAACTGCGAGCGATTTTCGCAAAGTGCATCATAGCATTCACTCCGCGCTCCATCGCGTCCGGTTCCAAATGCCTCATATCTTTTATTGTCGACGAGCCAAGACGGACATTCTCCTTTTCGCG
>JAQUZU010000096.1:2041-6982 GCA_028691175.1 Candidatus Kapaibacterium sp.
GCGAGAGTAATTACAAATGAAACAGAATCTTCCGGCTGAAGTTCGCCGGGGAATTTCATTCCGATAATTGTAGCAATATCGGTCGGATCTTCGCAAATAAATTTACTGCCGGAATTTAGCAATGTATGTTGCGTTTCTAGAGCAAAACCGCCATCACCCCCGGTAAGTTCAGCCGAGAAAGAGGCAAATTGCGGTTGGACGTCCGGATAATTCGACGTTACGGCAACGCCGACAAGCGTTCCGGCGGCAGCAATATCGCTCACTACAACAGCAAGAGTTTTGCCGTCCGCCATAGTCGGCGGAAACAAATCCGGATCTTTTACTGCAATGTTTTCCCGGGCAGTGCCGAGGTCAAAATCGAGAAAATATCCGCCGGAAATATCCTGAATCGGCTTATCACTTGTATTCTTTATTTTCACATAAATCTGAGCATACGGCGAATTTCCCTCCGGAACTTCAATCATAGTCTCGACCGAAACCCCAAGTTTCATCGAATCCGGCGCGAAACCATCGGTAAATGTCGCAATATTTTCATTCGGAGCAAGATACGGCTTGTTCGGCGAGAAATCGCTGATATTTTTGTTCGATTCTTTCCTTGCCTGCGTTATTACTCTGCCGTTTCCATCGGTAACAACAAAGGCGCCTTCATAAAGCAAATTGTTCGAATGGATATATTTGAAGCCACTTCCCTGCGTATTGTTCGGAAAATCGTTATACGCCAACTTGCCGTTATCGCAAGCAGTAAGCATCAGCGTATCATTCGAAAAAGTTGTAAAAGTCCGATACGGCAGAAACGACACAAGGAAAAAATCGCGATAATCGCCGGACTCAATATCTACACGCAGGAAAGGTTTGTCCGGACTGAAACGCTCAATCGAAAAAGCGAAATCGCCGAGATTAAAATCTTCGTTTGTCCCAATATGTCCGCCTGCGAGCACCGAATCAATTGCGTGCAGAGCACCGAGCGAATCGCCGACAATCGACAGACGACAAATTACGGTATCGATCGGAGCGAGATAATTTTTAAAGTTTATGTTAAACTGAATGGTATCATCGAGCGAAAATCGTGTGTTCGCCGGATTATCTTTTGCATGAAATTCGCAATCGGTATAGTTAATCGCAATAGTCGAAAAAGGATCATTTTGCACCGATTTTAGGAAATTGCTGCGTTGCGGGATAAGTTTTTTATAATGTTTCGAATTTTTGCTTTCAATTTCATCACTCGAAACACGTGCAAACTCCAGTGCCTGCAAATTAGTAAGTTCAGGATGTAAACCGCGAATCAACGCAACCTGTGCAGAGACAATCGGAGCAGCTCCGCTCGTACAGCAGAAAGTACCATAAGTTCCGTCATTGCTTGTAGTTAGCGTTTCCTGTCCGGGAGCCATAATATCTACTCCGGCGCCATACGCCGACATATCAATCACGGTATCGCGCGGATTTGTAACGCCAACACCGAGCACTCCGCTATAACATGCCGGATAGAACGGCTCCACTGTGCCGTGATTTCCCGCAGCCGCGACAATCGCCAAACCACAAGACACAGCATAATCGATTATCGATTTATTCACGTCTGAATGCGTCAGGCTGCCCCAACTGCAATTCAGGACGTCAAATCCCATCTGCACCGCATAAAGAATTGATTCATAACCGAACATTATTCCGCCCTCGGTATCAGGCATGGTTTTTATCGGAAAGAATTTCGTATTAAATCCGCAACCGGCAACTCCAACTTCGTTATTGCAGAGCGCAGAAGCAATGCCGGCGGTGCCGGTGCCGTGCCCTTCCCGACTGTTAAACGTCGAACCAGGCGACGAACCATCTATCTGCCATACCATGTTAAGTCCTTTATAATCATCTATATAGCCGTTTCCGTCATTATCAAGTCCGTCATCGGGAATTTCAGCTTCGTTAATCCACAAATTGTCTGCAAGGTCTTCGTGAGTTTGCAAAATTCCGCTGTCGCTAATTCCGATTACTACTGTTTGGTCGCCTTTGTATATATCCCACGCTTCGAGTACCTGCATGGTTTCGAACATTTCCTGCTGCGTCGCTTGCGGATCGTTCGGGATAAATTTGCCGCACAGTTCATCAATAACAACCGGCTCTGCATGTTCGATTTCCGGATTTGCCTGCATGAGAGATTTTGCTTTTTCAAGCGGGTCTTCATCTCCGGTATAGCTTACAAGGAAAGTCCGCAAAAGTTTGTCCTCGGTATTTTTCACCTGTGCAACCGAAAGCCGGCGTGCGACAATTTTATCGAAAACCTTTTGGCTATAGCGCGCAGCATTTTGAATTGGCAGCAGCCGGCGTTCTACATTGTAGCCGGAGTGCCCCAAAGATTGCAGGCTCTCGAATTCTTTCGCTTCCGGCAAAAAGCGCACATAAAGCAAATTTGAACGATATTTTGCAGTGGATTCTGCCGGACGTGCCGTTGAAAAATTAGTATTTAAAGCACAAGACAGCAGTGCAAACAATAATATTTGAAGTAAAGATGTATTTTTCATATTTTTATTTTTTCTAGTAAAACCTAAAATTAAGACGTCCAAAACACGATAAAAGTGTAATACAATATTACGCTTTGAAAAACGTTAATATTCAAAATTTTTCATAACCTTATAATTATATGAGCCAAGAAAAAAAAGTTAATACAGACAAAATTATAAAAGATTTAATTGAGCGCTGGAAATCGGTATCGATGTTTCGCGACATTTCAAACATTTCTATTTTTATATTTATTTTTCTGATTTTTTCGTTCAGCCTCGATATTCCGTATCATTTAAATCATCTGATTTCGCATCAGCAAAGTGGCTGGGTAGCGACTTTTATGCTTTTAGCAATCATTATTACGATTGCAACCGTATATTTTGCATATCACAGGTATAAAGAAACAATTTCGGCAGTAGCAGATAAAATCAAGGCAGAAATCGGTCAGGAAAAAAGTCGCGAGCAACTTCAAGCTGTGCTGGACGGCGTACCGGACTTAATTGTCCAGCTCGACCCGATGCTCCGAATTTCGTGGGCAAACCGCACTGCACTTAACTATTCTGACGATATTATCGGGCAACTATGCCACGATGCTTTTCACTATGCAAAAGGTAGTTTTATAGATTCATACACGTCCTGGGCAATGGACGGACGGCAAATCGAAGAAGGCATTCAGTACGTGACCGGTTTTCTCGGGCAAAAAGGTGGCGCATATTGGGAAATAATCGGCGTTCCACTAATCAACAAAAAGAACACGGTCTATGGCGCAATCGCAATTGCACGCGAAATTACCTCGCGAATGCGCACCGAACACACTTGGAACCTGCTTTCATCAGTTGTAGAATCCACAGATGACGCGATATACGGACTAACACTCGACGGAACCGTTCTCAGCTGGAATGCCGGTGCCGAACAAACATATTTCTATCGTCAGGACGAAATTGTCGGCAAGAGCATTGACAAAGTTGTTCCGGTATTAGACCGCAAAGCATTTTACGAAATAGTCGAAAAGGTCATGCGCTCCGAACATCTCGAAAAATTCGAAGCGAAAAGAATTCGTCGCGACGGGCGGGAAATTTTTGTTTCTGTAAGTATTTGCCCGTTTTTTGACGCCACGGGACAGAAAGTCGGCGTCTCTGTAATCGAAAAAGACATTACGGAAGCAAAACGAAATCAGGAAAAATTAATCGAGTCCGAGAACTTTAACCGCACAATTATCTCGAGCGTAAAAGAGGGAATTGCGGTTTACAATTCGAAATTGCAAATTATGCGATGGAACTCGACCATAAGCGACATAACGGGAATTTCCGAGCAGGACGTACTATACAAAACAATGGCGGAAGTTTTCGCCGGAGACGTTCCGGACGAATTAATCACGCGATTATCCGACGCACTCGACGGAAAAACAATTATGTTTCAGGATACTTTCCTGCGCACACCGGCACGTCGCGACGGTGGCTGGTATAACATTACTTTCTCGCCACACATAAACGCAAATGGAGAAATAATCGGCGTTATTGCCACTTATCGTGATATTACGCAATCAAAAATCGCGGAAGTTGCCCTCGAATATAGCGAAGAAAAATATCGTCAGTTGGTAGAAAACGTAAGCGAGGCAATTGCAAACATCGCTGTCGACGGGACGATTCTGTTTGTAAATAAAGTTGCAGCGAAATTATTAAACAACGACGCAAACGACTTAGTCGGCAGAAAAGCGACAGACATTCTGCCGGCGAAATTAGTCGCATCTTTCACGAAGGGGTTCAACTCCATGCTTGACAACAACGAAAAACGTATTTTTGACTTCACGATGCCGACCGCAGACGGCGACCGCTCGTTCTTGGTTTCGACGCAGCCGGTTCACTCCGAAAAAAACGAAACAACGTCTATCATGTGTTTGATAACAGACATTACATATCGCAAAAAAGCCGAAAAAGAACTCGAATATTCGCGCGAGCAATTGCGAAATCTGGCAGCCCACCTTGAGTCTGTCCGCGAAACCGAACGCAAGGAAATTGCCTTTGAAGTCCATGACGAACTCGGACAAGAACTCACTGCTCTCAAGCTCGATCTCGCGTGGGTTGGCAATAAATTGCCGGATATTGATCCGAGAATAAAAACTAAAATCTCCGAAATGAAAGATTTAATCGATATTACAATCGACCGCGTAGGCAATATCTCAACCAAACTACGACCGGATATTTTGGATCACTTCGGGCTTCTTGCCGCAATCGAATGGGTAACCGGCGATTTCCAGAAGCGCTCAGGAATTTCGTGCGAATTGATTTTCGATCCGGAAGAAATGGACGTTCCGGGCAATATTGCAACTGTGATTTTCCGGATTTTGCAGGAAACGCTGACCAACGCAATCCGACATTCAAAAGCGAACACAGTAGAAGTTTTGTTCCGCGAATTACCGGACAAATACGAATTATTCGTAACCGATAACGGAGT
>JAQUZU010000004.1:0-8892 GCA_028691175.1 Candidatus Kapaibacterium sp.
CCCGACACATGGATTTTCAGTCCATTGCTCTACCAACTGAGCTACCTGACCATTTGACTAATTGCTATCTCAAATAACAGAATACAAATATATGATTTTTCCGGATAATTACAAAGACTTTTTTATATTTTTTTGCATATTTTCGCTACAAATTTGCCGGAAACGCTGGATTCATTATAATGTGTAGTAAAGTCTATTTCGCAACTTTCATTCTCGCAAATATCATCTAACTGTTTCATTATAAAGTACTTACTTGATTTACTCGCAAAAACGAACCCCTCCGAAGTTTTGTCTTCGAATTCAATTTTCTGCGGCATAATTTTCCACATATAGAAATTTACGCCAAGTTTTTGCTTCAAAATAATTTCGTAATCCGGCTCCGTATCTTTCCTAAGTGATACGCGTAAATACATGCAATTATCGGAATTAGCAAAATCGATTTCTTCTATTATCTCGCCTACTTTATGCATAGAACTTTGGTTCGCAGTCGGAAAAAACTTTGCAGAATTTTTCCAGACATCGTCATTATCCCAGCCATGCAAATCTAAAATATCAACCATCTGTGTCGCTTGCGAAAAAGTTTGCTTGCTCGCCGCTGCGTTTATCGGATGCAACAACTCTTCCGGCGGATTAATCTTGAGAAGTTCGTAAATTTTCGTCAAATACCACCTGAAAAGTACGTCAAAATCGAATTTATTCGGTGCCCAATGCTTATCGCCATACCACCAGAACCAGTCCGATGCTTCCGCAATATACATTAGATCCCATAGTATTGCTTTATCGCTTTCCTTAAACTTATCTATATTGTTTTTCAAGGCATTACGCGCTTTACTTAACATACTCCACGCAATTCGATGCTCTTTATGCCCCGCCCAAATTTCAAAGTCGGCATTAATCCACGAGCCGGCCTGAACATGCGAAATTTCCGGCACATGCGGCGAGAATTTTCCGTAAACATCTCGAAAAAGAACGGTTTCCACCTCGTCGCTATCTTCTAAATTTTTAAAGAGGATACGAAGGAAATCCACACCGTTGTTTTTATAATATTCCCAACAATTTTCTCCATCTAAAATAATTGGCACAACAGCATAATCTAATGCGTCTTCGCCACATTTTTCTACAATTTGCCCGCGAATATTTATTAACTTCTGCATAAAGTCGTTGGCGGCATCATTCGGATTCCAGCCTGAATATTGAAATCCGATTGCGTCTGACAAACTATGATCGCGGAAAAAGACAGTGATATCTCCGCCCTCTGCATGATACTTAATCGGAAAATATTTATACTCGTTGCGATATTTTTCCTTCATCGATTTTTTTAGCACGAGTTCATCTGACGCAACCCAGCCAATACCGCTATCTATCATAATTTTCAAGGCTTTATCCGAGATCGATCCCTCGGAAGGCCACATTCCTTTCGGAGTTTCCTTGAAATTTTCTACGAAAAAATCTTTCGATAAATTAATTTGCGCTGCGGCATCTTCAGGATAATTAAACAAATTTTCCGGCAACTCGGCATTCGGCATCGCCTCGAGCATTGCACATGAATCACAAAGCAACGGTAAAATCGGATGATTATACGGCGAAACACTGATTTCTAACTGTCCTAAGTCTTTGAGTCTGTTTAAGTTACTTTTCACACTTGATAAAATATCGAGATGTAAATCCAGAATCATTTTTTTATCGATTGCAGTAAAGCCGCTTCCCTGCCTGAAAAGTCGCTTTACAGCAGGGTTTTCGCGCGAAAGCATGCCTACCCACGTCAAATTATACCATACCTGCAAATCTATAATATCTTGATTGCTAAGTTCTTTATTTTCTAAAGACATAGTATACAATCGTTGATAATCCGGATACGGATTGATCATATTTTCGACATTACAAAGGAAAAACAAATGCAAAACCTTCGCTTTTTCATCAGCGGACATTTCGGTCGGATCCTTTAAAGTCAATTCTTGGATAACATCGCTAACACCATTAAAAATATAGTCGTTAAGTTGTCTCCACATCGATGGGACTATATTGATTGTCTGGCGCAATTTTGGAAATTCGTAAAAAAGTTCCGGCAAATCTTTGTAATCTTTTACTCCGTGCAAGCGAGTCCATGGCAGGATAAATTCGCCGTCTTTCCGATAAAACGGTTGATGAAAGTGCCACATCATGGCAATTTTTATTTTTTTCATGTTAGCCTCTCCAAAATTGTAGAATATTAATTTACATCAATATTTTGAAAAAAACAAACAAACCTTTTAGTTTTAGCAATATTATCCGATTGCCTACGTCTCAATATATTATAATTTTTTTGAAAACACATCGAGGTAATACTCTAAAATATGTCAGAGATAAAAAAAATAGGCATCATCACCAGCGGTGGTGATTGCGGAGGATTAAACGCCGTCATTACCGGAGCGGTTCGCATGGCACATCATCACGGCGTAGAAGCCTGTATAATTCCAAACGGTTACGCCGGTTTATATAATTTGAATAATTTTGTTCCACCGGTAATTACATTCGGAAAAGTTGATAGAATTTATTCCGGAGTTGCCGGCAGCGAAGCCGGACATTCCCGCGTAAAAATCTCGAAAATTCAGGATCCGAACAAATATGAAGTCATTAAATCCGGACTGAAAAAACACAATATTGACGGCTTGGTTATCGCCGGCGGCGACGATACCGGATCGGTTGTTGTAGATTTAATTTCGCAGGGAATTCCGTGCGTGCATGTTCCGAAAACGATGGATCTCGATTTGCAGACTTACTCTGTCGGCGGCGACTCTACAATCAACCGAATTGCTAAATTTACAAGGGACTTACGCACTACGGGCTTCACGCATAATCGTGCTCTTATAGTCGAAGTTTTTGGCAGATATGCGGGGCATACCGCTTTCCGCGGAGGCATCGGGGCAGACGCAGATTGCGTCTTAATTCCTGAAATCGAAGTCGATTATAAGGTTGTTTATGAACATTTCAAAAAAACTTATATTGAGAGACTTTTGACAAGCGACGTTAAAGGTTCTACCTATATTATCGTTGCTGCAGAAGGACTTAAGAATAAATCGGGCGAGTATTTTACCGATTCAAATTCCGGAAAAGACTCTTTTGGACATCAGAAACTTACGGGGGGCGCGGCTTACATTCGCAAGCAACTCGAGTCGTACATGAAGGACGATCCTGACTGGCCTGCATTTTTGAAAAAAGAGGGAATTTTCGTCGAAAATATCTATTCCATGCCGGAAATTCGCGAGATCCCGCTCGGTCACTTAGTTAGAGCCGGCGAGACAACTGCATATGATGTTACTTTCGGCAAGCAAGGTGGCGGAGCGGCTGTACTCCTTTTAAAACAGGGCATTTACGGCGTTACTGTTGTTGGCGTAGAGCACAATGTAGTCTCCTATATTCCGACAAAAGAAGCGATCAAACAGCGCTATGTCGACATCAATGAAGTTGGATATTACGAGGCTTTGGGCATGTGCTTCGGACGCGAGCCACTCGAATTTACCCCGAAATTCAAAGAGCACAAAGGCGAAATTCATAGATATATGTAAAAAAAGATGCTACTGCGAGTTCCTCGACAACATCGAGGAACTTGTATATTTTTCAAATACTTAACAATTTTGCTTAAATGAATCATACCGCAATCGGCAACAATGGCGAAGAACTCGCATGTAAATACCTTATAAATAAAGGATATAAAATTATCAGGCGAAATTTTCATTTCGGACGGTACGGCGAGATAGATATAATAAGTGAATTCAATAACACGTTAATATTTATAGAAGTTAAGTATCGAAAATCACTAACTTACGGAAGTCCTGTTTGTGCTATTTCGGTAGCGAAACAAAAATCATTGCGAAAAAGTGCAGAAGGCTATTTATATGTAAATAAGATAACCGACAAAGATTGCCGCTTTGATCTAATCGCAATTGATGCTTCATCCGGCACACCTAAAATCGAACACATAGAAAACGCAATGTAAATCATATCATATCACAGGCATTAACACATTGAGAATTAAGACACTTAACCTCAGGAACATCAGAAATCACATTGATAGTGATTTTGAATTTTGCGAATTTCTGAACATACTTTGCGGACAGAACGGGGCGGGGAAAACATCTGTTTTGGAGGCAATTGCACTCGCCGGACTTTCCAAGAGTTTTTTGCCGGTTACCGATTCAATACTCACCTACAAAGACGCAGAGAACTACCGGATCAAACTTAACGCCACAAACGATTTAACTCTTCCCTACTTTGTTTCAATCAATTACAGCAAGACCGAAAAGAAAGAAATTTCAAACACTTACGGCGATAACTTAATACCGAAAGACATCATTGGAAAACTGCCGATTGTGGTGCTCAGCCCGGACTATAAAGAAATTACATTCGGCTCGCCTCAGTGCAGACGAACTTTAATGGACAGAATTCTATCGCAAAGTTTCTCGAACTATCTCGATAACTGGTTGAAATTAAAAAAGATACTGCGTCATAGAAGTATTCTGCTGGCAAATAATCTGCGAAGGCATGATCTAGATCACTCGCTGCTCGAAGTCTGGACAAATATGCTTATTGAGGTTTCGGCTGAAATTACTTGGCGACGTGCTAAATTTATAAAGAAATTTGATGAAAAATTTCGCACAATATATGCTGAGATTTCGCAAAACAAAGAAGAAGTCGAGTTAAAATATCGTGCTTTCGGAATAAAAGACACGTCAAGCAAGGATGATATTTTCCAGGAACTTACGAAGGTTGCTTCATATTATTCGGAAGACGAAATCAGGCGCGGAGTAAATCTTTTTGGCCCGCAGCGCGACGACCTGAAAATTCTCATCAACGGCGGAATTGCCCGTGATTTTGCTTCGCAGGGACAGCACAAATCGCTATTGATTGCGATAAAATTTGCAGAATTTCATTTCTTGCATGAAGCACTGAACGAAACACCAATAATCATTTTAGACGATATTTTTTCGGAACTGGATTCCGAGCGGATCGCGCAGGTCTTAAATCTTGTTAAGTTACATAATGCACAAACATTTATTTCGGTTAATTTCGTAGATTTTCTTGAAAAAATTCAATTGACCGATCGCTACAAAATATTTAATATTTTTGACGGAAAAGTAATTTCTGCGGAGGAATTTAATGCGTAAGCATGAAGCAAAAGCTATCGGCGAATTGCTGAAAATCTTTACAAATAAATATAATTACGATGATCACTTAACACTTCACAATTTGAAGACGGAGTGGGAAAATATCGCCGGACCGACTATCGCAAAAAATGTCCGTCTCGTCTCCTTCAAAAATAATATTCTGCATCTACACACCGAGTCTGCCGTTTGGCGTAATGAATTACTCTATTGCAAGACAGGAATTATCACAAAAATCAACTCGGTTTTCCCGGATTTACACCTCGAAGACATTACTTTTTAAACTTTACTATATATAAAAAGTTATGATTTTTGGCAAAAAATGCGTATTTTTGTATTTATATTATTGTAAATAAATAGGATTAGTAAGTAACACCAATGGCATTATTAAGAGAACAAATAACTCCGACAAACCTCGAAGAGGAAATAAAAAGTTCATATTTGGACTACTCGATGAGCGTAATTGTCTCGAGAGCGTTGCCGGATGTACGCGACGGAATGAAGCCTGTTCATCGCAGAATACTTCACGCGATGAACGAATTACATCTATACCCGAATAAACCCCATAAAAAATCAGCGAGATTAGTTGGTGAAGTACTCGGTAAATATCACCCGCATGGCGATTCTGCCGTTTATGAATCTATGGTTCGTATGGCTCAACCTTGGAGTCTGCGCTACCCGCTCGTAGATGGTCAGGGAAACTTCGGCTCGATGGACGGCGACGGCGCTGCGGCAATGCGTTATACTGAAACGCGAATGAGCAGGTTGGCACTCGAAATGCTGAAAGATATCGACAAAAACACTGTCGATATGCGCAAAAACTTTGACGATTCTCTTGATGAACCAAGCGTTCTGCCGTCCGGACTTCCGAATTTGCTGGTCAATGGCTCAAGCGGAATCGCGGTCGGCATGGCTACGAATATTCCTCCGCACAATCTCGGCGAAGTAATAAACGGCATTAAGGCGTTAATTCAAAATCCTGAAATATCAATAGATGAACTAATGAACCATGTTCCCGCTCCGGACTTTCCGACCGGCGGCATAATTTATGGTTATAATGAAGTTCGCAGCGCATACTTGACAGGACGCGGTAAAATCATAGTTCGTTCGAAAACTTACGTAGAGGAAGCGAAAAACGGCAAGCAATCAATCATCGTTACCGAATTGCCGTATCAAGTAAATAAAGCCGCACTAATTTCGCGCGTAGTTGATTTGGTAAAAGATAAAACCATCGAAGATATTACCGATATTCGCGACGAATCGGATCGCGACGGCGTCCGCGTAGTAATCGAAACAAAACGCGACTCAATCGCTTCGGTTGTGCTGAATAATTTATTCAAGCATACTCAAATGCAAATTACTTTCGGTGCAATCATGCTTGCATTGGTTGATAATCGCCCAAAAGTCTGCAATTTGAAGGAAATGATGCAGTATTACATCGATCACCGAAACGAAGTAATCGTAAGACGCACGCAGTTCGACCTCAACGCGGCGGAAGAACGTGCCCATATCCTCGAAGGTTTGAAAATTGCAGTCGATAATATCGACGAAGTAATCAAAATCATAAAGTCATCACGCGACCCGAAAATCGCCGGCGACAGACTTATAGAGCGCTTCGCATTCTCCGAACGTCAGACAAAAGCAATCCTCGAAATGAGATTGCAACGTCTAACAGGTCTCGAAATCGAAAAAATCGAAATTGAACTGCGCGAATTACGCATCATAATTGAAAAATATAAAGAGATCTTGGCAAGCAAAGAATTGCAGCTCAAAATTGTAGCAGATGAACTCGACGAAGTAGGAAGAAAATTCGGCGATAAAAGAAGAACCGAAATTGTAAGAGACAATTCCGAATTCAAAATTGAAGATCTCATCGCAAACGAAGAAGTAATCGTTACAATCACCCATAAAGGCAATATCAAGCGCACGCCGGTCTCGAATTATCGCAGACAAAACAAAGGCGGACGCGGAGCAAGCGGTGCGGGCACAAACGACGGCGACTTTATCGAGCACGTATTCCAAGCCTCGACACATCACTTCCTCCTGCTCTTCACGGACAAGGGAAGATGCTACAAAATAAAGGTTTACGATCTTCCCGAAGGAAGTAAAAATTCCAAAGGACGCTCGATCGCAAACGTTATTCCGAAGCAGGGCGACGAAATTGTCAACACATATCTCCCAATCAAAGAATTTACTGACGACAATTTCATCGTATTATGCACTCAGAGCGGCACAATTAAAAAGATGGAACTCTCCAACTTTGAAAATACGCGCACAACGGGCATAATCGCTATCAATCTGCATGACGACGATAAACTTATTGCGGCAAGACTTTCCGACGGAGACTGCGACGTAGTCCTTGGAACTTCCGGCGGTATCGCCTGCAGATTCAGAGAAACCGACATCCGCCCGATGGGCAGAACCGCAGCCGGAGTAAAGGGAATTACCCTCGCCGAAAACGATATAGTTGTATCAATGAACATCATTAAGCGCTTTGATTCTCAATTACTCATCGTCGGCGAAAAGGGCTATGGAAAACGCACTCAGTACGAAGAATTCCGTCTGACCAAGCGTGGAGCCAAAGGCGTAATCTCTATGAACGTAACTCCGAAAACCGGAAATGTAGTCGGTATTTTGACAGCTCTCGACACCGACGACCTCGTTGTAATGACTACAAAAGGCATCGTTATTCGCCAGCAAATGTCGGACATTCGGACGATCGGCAGAAATACGCAGGGCGTCCGTCTCATCAAACTTGACGAAGGCGATTCTATCGCCGATATTACAACAGTTACTCGCGATATGGAACCGGACGAGGACGATCCGGAATATCAAGTTCCCGAGGTTGATGATAATCAGGAAAATCTATTCGAAGAGTAATAATTTTTCCGATAATATAAAAAAAGGCTTCCCGCATCTGCGGGAAGCCTTTTTTATTGAGTATTTAATGTAAAACATTAAATACTAAGCAAGTTAGTCCTTAAAATATCGATTATAAAGTCCTTCAAAACCTTTGCCGTAACGTGCTTCGTCTTTTGCCATTTCGTGAACTGTGTCATGAATTGCGTCAAGATCTAACTTCTTAGCCAAAGTTGCAATTCTCTTTTTGTCCTTGCAAGCACCAACCTCTGCTTCCATACTCTTTTTGAGATTAGTTTTAGTGTTGTCCCAGACTACTTCGCCAAGCAATTCAGCGTATTTCGAAGTATGTTCAGCTTTTTCGAAAGCGTATCTTTTGAATGCTTCGGCAACTTCCGGATAACCTTCGCGATCAGCTTGGCGGCTCATAGCAAGATACATTCCGACTTCCAAGCTTTCGGCGGAGAAATGAGCCTTCAATCCCTCGACAACTTCGGGATCAACGTCTTTTGCAACACCAATAACATGTTCATCTGCGAATTGTAAAACACCTTTTGTTTCAACGATTTCTTTAAATTTGCTTGCCGGAGCTTTACATTTCGGACATTTTTCCGGCGGATTATCTCCTTCATGAATATAACCACATACTGTGCAAAGCCATTTTTTCATAGTTGTTTTTCCTTTTTTATTTGTTAAAAATTATTTTACGATTTCCCATTTACAACGTACCGGAGACGAAATTTTCGCCTCTTTTTTTAGTTTGGTCATCGCTTTGTCTACTTCTTTTCTATCTAAGCCGGATTTTTCGGCAATTGCTCCGGCGTTAGTTGGTTCGCCGATTTCTTCCATTGCTTTCAATACCAAATCTGTGTTTTCCATTGTTTTCCCTTTT
>JAQUZU010000004.1:8992-30129 GCA_028691175.1 Candidatus Kapaibacterium sp.
CATCGCTTTGTCTACTTCTTTTCTATCTAAGCCGGATTTTTCGGCAATTGCTCCGGCGTTAGTTGGTTCGCCGATTTCTTCCATTGCTTTCAATACCAAATCTGTGTTTTCCATTGTTTTCCCTTTTGATTTGTTAAAAACTATTTTACAATTTCCCATTTACAACGTACCGGAGACGAAATTTTCGCCTCTTTTTTTAGTTTGGTCATCGCTTTGTCTACTTCTTTTCTATCTAAGCCGGATTTTTCGGCAATTGCTCCGGCGTTAGTTGGTTCGCCGATTTCTTCCATTGCTTTCAATACCAAATCTGTGTTTTCCATTGTTTTCCCTTTTTTGTTGCTTTAAATTTCATAATTAAAGACGGACGATATTTTTTTTGATTGTTGTATTTTTACGAATATTTTCTTAAAGTAATATTTCGTGAATATTCCGCATTTTTTGCAATAATTAAACATTTTACCCGTTGATATATTTTTGAAATACTTGAAAGAACATAATGAAAAGCGAAAACAAAAACGGCACAATCAGTGCCAACGATATACTGCACCCGCTGACCCGGGCACCCAAAGCATACAATAACCGCAGTTTTATACACAGTCCCGACGGCAGAGTTATCCGAATTCTCGCCGAATATTTGGAGCCTATGCAGCACCTCGAGCGCGAAAACATCGAACGATGTATTATTTTTTTTGGTTCGGCTCGCACTTTGTCGCGCGAAAAATTTACAGATAAACTACGCTATATTGAAGCACGTCTCGAACACGCCGAAGGCGAACAAAAAGAGCAACTCGCAAAAGAAATCGAACGCTTTAAAAAAACGGAACCAACCACCCAGCACTACGAAGACACCCTCGAACTATCGCGTTTGCTAACTCAATGGTCGCTGACTCTGCCGCTTAAAAAGCAATTCGTAGTCTGCACAGGCGGCGGTCCGGGCATCATGGAAGCGGCAAATCGCGGAGCATTTCTTGCCGGAGGGCGTTCAGTCGGATTGAACATCAGTTTACCGTTCGAGCAAGTTCCTAATCAGTATATTTCTCCGGAACTTAACTTCGAATTTCACTACTTCTTTATGCGCAAATTATGGTTTGCACAACTTGCCTCTTCACTTGTAGTCTGCCCGGGCGGATTCGGTACATTCGACGAAATGTGGGAGTTGCTTACCTTGATTCAAACCAAAAAAATCAGTCAACGTATTCCGATAATTCTTTTCGGCAAAAATTATTGGAATAATGTTTTCAACTTCGAGTATTTAGTCGAAAGCGGCATGATCAACAAATCCGATTTGGATTATTTTACATTCTTAGATTCGCCGGAAGAGGCATTCGAATATTTAAAAGATGAATTAACCGCATTATATAAGTTGTAATACAGACAAATATGGAATGCAAGAAAGATAGAAATAAACGTGAATTTTGCAACTGCACAAAAACCGAATGCCCGCGTTCAGGCGTATGTTGCGAATGTATTTCGCGCCATTTGGCAAAAAGACAGTTGCCGGCATGCTGCTTTCCGAAAGGAACTTCAGCACCGGAACGCAGTTTCGAAAGTTTTGCAGAAATGGTAAACAACGGAAGAATATAGACTTAAATCCGGTCGGGAGATTGCTTGATTTTCCGCCCGGTTTTTATTTAGTGTGGTGGAAAACTTTTACTTGTATTTAACATCGGCAATACTTAAATTGGAGTCCTTAACTGTTACAGTTTACGGTAATTTTTAATATATTCAGGGTATAAATTGCATATCAGTTTCTTGATAAAAAGATTTTACAATTATCAGGTCGATGAAACTATTTAATCCAATAACACCGCAATTACTTCGTCTATTTGGTCTGTAATAAGATAGCGAAACAAAATATATTCAAAAAATTCCGACGCAAGAAAATCTGTTATAGCCTTTTTTTCTAAAGGTTTACACTATTTACTTGATATATCGAAAAAAAATACTTTGTATCGTTTGATATTGCATAAATAAAAATTTAATAATAAACCATTTAACTTCTAAACGGAGAAAAACAGTAATGAAAAAAGATTTCTTATCGATTTTTGATTTAACCAAAGAAGAAATCATCAACACATTTGAAATAGCCAAAGACATGAAAGCTGATCGCCGCAAATATGCGGAAGCATTAAAAGGCGAAGCATTGGCATTAATTTTCGAAAAACCGAGTTTGCGTACTCGCACGAGTTTCGATATAGGTATTCAGCAATTAGGCGGCTATTCGCTCTATTTGTCTCCAAACGAAATCAGCCTCGGCAAACGCGAATCAGTTCACGATGTTGCAAAGAACCTCGAAAGAATGGTTCAAGGTATCATGATCCGTACTTTCGGACATCATATCGTAGAAGATATGGCAAAATATGCACGTATTCCAATAATCAACGGTTTAACCGACTATTCTCACCCATGCCAGGCAATGGCAGACTTCATGACTCTTTACGAAAAGAGAAACGGCGATTTGAAGGGTATGAAACTCGTTTATGTCGGCGACGGCAATAACGTTGCTCACTCTTTGATGGCATGCGGTGCAAGACTTGGCGTAGACGTAACTGTTAACTGCCCGAGAGGTTTCGAACCGAATTTAATCGCTTTCCAGGACGCAACTGAAGCTGCAAAAGCAACCGGTGCAAAGATCCAAGTAGTTCATTGCCCGAAAGAAGCTTGCAAAGATGCAGATGTAATCTATACTGACGTATGGGCTTCAATGGGTCAAGAAAGCGAAGCAGCAGCACGCAAGAAATTATTCATGGATTATCAGGTAAATGATACTTTGATGTCTTATGCAAAGAAAGATGCATATTTCATGCACTGCTTACCGGCACACCGTGGCGACGAAGTAACCGATAGCGTAATTGATTCACCGCAATCAATCGTATTCGACGAAGCAGAAAACAGATTGCACGCACAGAAAGCAATCGTATATCAGTTAATGAAGAAATAAAGGAAGTTGTGTGTCTAAAACAGCATTAATAGCAGTTGGAGGCAATTCTTTGATAAGAGCAGGCGAGCGCGGCACCATAGATGAGCAGCTCGCCAATGCTCACGCTACTTCAAAAGCAATTGCAAAAATGATTGAACAGGGCTGGAATGTAGTAATTACTCACGGAAACGGTCCTCAAGCCGGAGCTGCTCTGCTCCGCAGCGAACGCGCAGCAAACGAAGTCTATACTCATACACTTGACGTGTGCGTCGCAACCACTCAAAGCGAAATCGGCTATCTTCTCCAACGTGCAATGTACTATGAACTCAACCAGTTAGGTCTGAAACGCGAAGTTCTCACGTTGCCGACCATGGTCGAAGTACACGAAGACGACCCTGCCTTCAAAAAACCGGCGAAACCAATAGGTCCATTCTATTCTAAAGAAGTCGCTGAAGCCAAGAAAAGAGAACTCGGCTGGAACATTATCGAGGATTCATCTCGCGGTTATCGTCGCGTAGTTGCATCTCCGACTCCGGTTCGCGTACTTGAACTGGATATTCTCAAAAAAATTATTTCGCTCGGCATCGTTACTGTCGCTCTCGGTGGCGGCGGAATTCCGGTAATTTGCAAAGACGGCAAAATATATGGTTCGGAAGCAGTAATCGACAAAGATCGCTCGTCCGCACTTCTTGCAGCTTCGCTCGACGTAGACCTTTTCCTCATCTCAACCGATGCGGATCAAGTTTATATCAATTATAAAAAACCGAATGAGCAGGGCTTGCGCAATGCAACCGCAGACGAACTCCAGAAACTCGCCGAAGAGGGACAATTCCCCGCCGGCAGCATGGGTCCGAAAATTGAATCATGCATCAAGTTCATCCGCAATGGCGGAAAAAAAGCCATCATTACTTCTTATGAACACTTGATGGATGCTCTCGACGGCAAAGCCGGAACACACATTACGGCATAAATGCCGACAAGTATCGTCTAATTTGCAAACTCATTTGATAAACCAAAAAACATAAAATTATGAAAATAAATCACATAGTTGAATCACAGCAATTTACGGTACCATTTCTGATGGAACTGTTTAGCCGTGCCAACGAAATGAAAAAAATTGTTGCACGCGGCGGAACCAAAGACTATGAAAATCGCGTGATGACTTCGCTATTTTATCAGCCGTCTACCAGAACGAGATTTTCTTTTGAAAGTGCAATGTATCATCTCGGCGGAAAAGTTCTGACAACCGAGCAAGCACAACTTTTTTCTTCGGAAATTCAGGGCGAACACTTAGAAGATACTATCCGCATTATAGCTAACTTCTGCGATGTCATCGTCTTACGGCATCTCGAAGCCGGCGGAGCGAAACGTGCAGCCGCAGTTTCACCGGTTCCTATCATCAGTGCCGGCGATGGTGCAGGCGGACAGCACCCTACTCAGGGTTTGCTCGACCTCTATACAATTTTCAGCGAATTACACACCCTCGACGGTCTTAGCGTTGCCTTTTCCGGTTCGCTTGATCAGGGACGTACTTCGCGCTCTTTGACTTACTTGCTGAGCAAGTTCAGCAGAATCAAATTATATTTCATTGCTCCGAAAGAAATGCAGATCAAGCAGGATATGCTCGACCATTTGGACGAAAACAACATCATATATCAAGTAACCGATTCGCTCGATAATGTTATCGACAAAGTGGATGTGCTCTATCAGACCAGATTCGAGGCAGAGCGTTTCCCGAATACAAATATCGATTACGAAAAATATAGAATTGACGTTCCACGCATGCAGCAAATGAAATATAATTCGATCGTAATGCACCCGATGCCACGCGACATTGAAATCAGTCACAACGTCGACAGCGACCCGCGGGCAGCATATTTCAGACAGTCAAGAAACGGCTTATACGTCAGAATGGCACTCTTCTCGATGCTCTTTGACGGCGAATAAATCAATCATTTCAAATAATTTAGAGACATTAAAATGAATTCACAAGATTTTATCAAGATGGAAGATGAATATGGAGCTCATAACTATCATCCGTTAGACGTAGTGATTAAAGAAGCAAACGGCGTCTGGGTAACAGATGTTGACGGCAAAAAATACTTAGACTGCTTAGCTGCCTATTCAGCAGTAAATCAAGGACACTGCCACCCGAAAATCCTGGAAGTGTTCATTGAGCAGGCTCACAAAGTAACACTTACAAGCCGTGCATTCAGAAACGATCAACTGCCACTCTTATACAAAAAATTGCACGATATGACCGGCTACGATATGTTTTTGCCGATGAACTCGGGTGCGGAAGCAGTAGAAACTGCTATCAAATTATGCCGTCGCTGGGCTTATGACGTAAAGAAATTACCTGAAAACAAAGCTGAAATCATTGTTGCAGACGGTAACTTCCACGGCAGAACCACTACCATTGTCGGTATGTCCGATGATCCTGATTCATATAAAGGATTTGGTCCGTATGTAGAATGGGCATTTCCAATGCACAAATTCGGCGACCTCGAAGACCTCAAGAGCAAAATCACTCCGAACACAGCCGGCATCTTGGTTGAGCCAATTCAAGGCGAAGGCGGCGTAGTAGTTCCTCCGGACGGATACCTTAAAGGCATCGCTGATATCTGCAAGGAAAGAAATATCCTCTTCCTCTGCGACGAAATTCAGGCAGGCTTGGGTCGTTCCGGTAAATTATTCGCCCATTATTACGAAAACGTCCGTCCGGACATCGTAATTATTGGCAAGGCTCTCTCCGGCGGTTTCTTGCCGGTATCCGGAGTATTGGCAGATAAAGAAATTATGCTTACAATCAAGCCAGGCGAACACGGTTCTACATTTGGTGGCAGCCCGCTTGCAGCAGCAGTAGCATTAAAGGCTCTCGAAGTAATTGAAGAAGAGAACCTCGTTCAGCGTTCGTTTGACCTAGGTGCTTATTTCGTAGAAAAACTACGCACTATCAAATCTCCGCATATCAAACAAATACGTGGAAAAGGTCTCTGGATCGGCTTTGTTCTTGATCAAAAGGCTCGTCCATACGTGCTGAAACTTCAAGAAGAAGGCCTTCTCTGCAAAGATACACACGAAACAATCATTCGCTTTGCTCCTCCTCTGATTATCACCAAAGAGCAAATTGATTGGGCAGTAGAAAGAATCGAAAAAGTTGTTCACGAATTTGACAAATAAATTCTTCATGCGTGTACTATATGTAAAAAATATAGTACACGCATACTTATATAATGCAAGGAGACAGCATGGCTAAGCAGAAAGTAATCATCATTGGTGCCGCCGGTCGCGATTTCCATAATTTTAATACTTGCTATCGTGGCAACCCAAACGTAGAAGTAGTTGCGTTTACGTCTGCCCAAGTTCCGAATATTGACGGCAGAAATTATCCGGCTGATCTCTGCGGACCAGGCTATCCGAACGGTATTCCGATTGTAAGCGAAAAATACCTCGAACAGTTAATCAAAGATTACAGCGTCGATGAATGTCTTCTCTCATACTCTGATCTCCCCTATGACACCGTAATGCACATTTGTTCTCGCGTAATTTCCTGCGGCGCAAAATTTTCAATGATGGGCACAGCCATAACAGAAATCAAATCTACCAAGCCGGTAATCTCTGTTTGTGCTGTTCGCACCGGTTGCGGCAAAAGCCAGACTACACGTGCCGTAGTAAAAGCATTAAAGGCAGAGGGCAAAAAAGCAGTTTCTATCCGCCATCCAATGCCATACGGAGATTTGTCCGGTCAGGCAATTCAGCGATTCGCCGAATTTTCCGATTTAATTAAATACAAATGCACAATTGAAGAATTGGAAGAATACGAACCACATATTGAGATGGGTTCTGTAGTCTATTCGGGAGTTGATTATGAAGCAATTATCCGCGAAGCCGAAAAAGAGGCGGACGTTATTGTATGGGACGGCGGCAACAACGACATGCCGTTCTATAAGCCGGATTTACAGATTGTTGTTGTAGATCCGATGCGTCCGGGACATGAAATTTCATACTATCCCGGAGAGGTAAATCTGCGGCTTGCCGATATAATAGTCGTTAATAAAATGGATTCTGCATATCCGGAAGACGTCGAAGAAGTTCTATCAAACGTGCGTAAATACAATATAAATGCAAAAATAGTACTCGCTTCGTCAGCCATTAGTGTTGATGATCCGAGCATGATATTAGATAAAAGAGTTCTTGTAATAGAAGATGGAAACACGTTTACTCGCGGTGGGATGACTATCGGTGCCGGCACCGTAGCTGCTCAACGTTTCGGAGCCGCTGAATTGGTTGATCCGCGTCCTTACACTGTCGGTTCTATTACAAAAACATTTGCGGAAAATCCGATTATTAACTCTGTATTGCCGGCAATGGGCTACGACGAGCATCAAATGAAAGATTTCGAAACAACTATTGCAAATATCGATTGCGATTCTGTCGTAATTGGCACTCAAATCGACTTGGCACGTTATATAAAAATTAATCAGCCATATACACGAGTTCATTACGAACTAAGCGAAATCGGTGCTCCGACAATTGCCGACTACGTGCATGAATTTTGCCAAAAGTTTTAATTTTTTATAAAAAAAGGGACGAATGCTTTTTCGTCCCTTTTGCTTTATATAGGCTAAAATGCTATTCCACTTCAATCGGAGTAAATCCCTTGCCGAGCGTATCGCTACTATCCATAACATTGATAAACGCTTGCGGGTCAACGCGGTAAATCGCCGCTTTCAGTTTGATGAACTCGCTTCTCGACATTGTCGTGTAAATCATTTTGCGCTCTTTACCTTCGTATAATCCCACGCCCTGGAAAAATGTTCCGCCACGTTTAATTTCGTGCAAAATCAATTCTCGCACCTGCTCATATTGCTCGCTGATAATAAACAGCGTTTTGTTGCGTTTCGGTCCTTCGATTACCAAATCTATAATCTTGCTTTCGATCAAAATCAGAAGAATCGAATAAATCGGCAAGCGGAATTGCCCGAATGCGAACAGCGTAGTCAACGTAATCGTAGAGTCTACAATCATAACAAGTGTACCAAGCGAAATTTTCGTATATTTATTCAATATCATCGAAATAATATCGCTACCTCCTGAAGTCGCTCCGGATTTGAAAATCATTCCAATTGCAAGGCCATAAATCAAACCAGCAATCAGCGTGTTTAACATATAATCCGGTACAAAAGCCAGTTGACCTTGAGCAACATTCGCCAGCAAGCCATCATGGATTACCGGAGCATATCCCCAAGTGCTTTCCAAAACAAATACGCCGCCCAAAATCAGAAAAGTTGAAATGATTGTCTTGACCCCAAAGCGCGGACCCAGCACCAAAGTACCGACAATCAGCAACGGAATATCCATGCAAAAAGCATAGTAACTGATTTTCCAAGGCCAAAGCGAATTAAAGACGTTTGCCAAACCATAAGTTCCGCCCGGAGCAAGCAAATATGGGTTTACAAACATTACATCGCCCACGGCAAACAGCAAACTGCCGGCAATCAAATAGGCATAAGCAATAAAAAATTCCTTCGAAAGAAATTTCTCTTTGTGATTAGTCATAAATTTTCCTATAATAATAATCCAGTATTCAATAAAGTTATTTAAAAACGAAAGCATGATTGAAATATTGTATAATTTCCGACAACATATAAGCGAATATTGTCGAAATAAAGTGCTTTTATTCGCCGAATATTAGTTATTTTTGTAGCATATATATGTCTAATTTAGATTGAATTTAACATGAAAAAAACGGATATATTAGTAATCGGTTCCGGTTTAGCGGGTATTACAGCGGCACTCGCCGCTGCCGACGAAGGGAAACAAGTCTTAGTAATAACGAAACTCGATACGCTTCTTAGCGGAAATACGCAATATGCGCAGGGCGGAATAATTTACAAGGGACTCGAAGATACTCCGGAGAAACTCGCCAAAGATATTCATGTCGCAGGCGTCGGACATTGCTGGGCTCCGGCTGTAGATCAACTTTGCCATCTCGGACCACAATTAGTCGACAAATATCTGATTGACCGTTGCAAAGTCGATTTCGACTTGTTCGACGGGAAACGTCTCGACCTAACCGAAGAGGGAGCGCACTCGCTTCCGCGAATTATCCACTCGAAAGATAAAACCGGGCTGTCGATTCATCAAGCCGTTATCGCGGAATTGACGAAACACCCAAACATAGAAATTCTGACCGACCATACAGTCGTTGACCTCCTGACTCTCGCACATCACTCACGCAACAGCGTCGATATTTACGAAAAACCTGCATGCTTTGGCGTATTTGTTCTCGACGATAAATCCGGCGATGTTTATCCGATTTTTGCACAACATACAATCCTCGCAACCGGCGGACTCGGGCAAATTTACAAGCATACCTCTAATCCGGACGAGGCTACCGGCGACGGAATCGCAATCGCTTGGCGTGCCGGTGCGAGATGTTTCAACCTTCAGTATATTCAGTTCCATCCGACCACATTTTACAATCAAATTGACCGCTTCCTGATTTCGGAATCTGTTCGTGGCGAGGGCGGCAAATTGCTCGACTACCGCGGCAATCCGTTTATGCTGAACTTCCATCCGCAGGGCGATCTCGCCCCACGTGACGTTGTAGCGCGCAGCATTCATCAGACAATGCTCGATACAAACCAGCCATGCGTATATCTCGACCTTTCGTTTAAAGACAGCGAGTGGATCAAAAATCGCTTCCCGACTATTTACAAAAATTGTGCTTCTCGCGGAATTGACATCTGTAAGCAGCCGATTCCGGTGGTACCTGCGGCTCACTATTCATGTGGCGGTATCGGAGTAAACCTTAATGGTCGCACTTCATTGCAACGCCTCTATGCGGTCGGCGAAGTATCCTGCACCGGTATTCATGGTGCAAACCGCTTAGCCTCTACTTCATTGCTTGAAGCAGTTGTCTGGGGACATTTGGCAGGCAAAGACGCATCCGCAAACTGTACTGCAAATCCATATTATCCGCCAATCTACGAATGGGAAAAGCGCGATCAATTCGACGTTGATCCTACTTTGATTGCTCAAGACTGGATGAACATTAAAAATACGATGTGGAATTATGTCGGACTGATTCGCACAAAGCAAAGACTTCACCGTGCTCGCACGATTTTCCGCCATTTGCAGACTGAAATCGAACAGTTCTATCAGCAGGCAAAAATTACGCGATCAATAATCCAACTTCGCAACGGCATGCAAACTGCAATCGCCGTAACGAACGATACACTCGAAGCACGCGAAAGTCGCGGAGCACATTTTTTGAAAGAAAGTAAATAATTTTTCGAAACTATAATATTTCTTAAACGTATTTATAGGCGTAATTAAATATCAACAGATAAAATTCTTTAGGACAAAACCATGAATCTCTTACAAAAATTAGGAGTAGCTGCATGCATATTTGCAGGCTCTATCTCGGGATTTAATCCTTCGGTTTCCGCAAAAGGCGAAAGTGAAAAACCGCTGGAATTAAGTAATTTCGACACCTCAATAAAACCGGGCGACGATTTCTTCCGTTATTCTAACGGTGGTTGGATGAAAAACAATCCGATTCCGGATGAATATTCTCGCTGGGGTTCATTCAATATTTTGGGCGAACGCAATCAAGAGCAAATCAAAACAATCATCGACGAAGTCGTAAAACGCCCGGGCAAGGGCGAAGGCAGAAAAATTGCCGATTTCTATAACGTCGCAATGGACGAACAGCGCATCGAAAAAGAAGGCATCGCTCCGCTAAGACCTTATCTTAATAGTGCCGATAAAGTCAAAAACTTTAAAGATGTAATGGCTGAAATCGCTAAAATGCACAAAACCGGTTTCGCTCCGATTTTTGCAGTTGGGGTACAGCCGGATGAAAAAAACAGCACCATGAACATTATGGGAACATATCAAGCAGGACTTGGATTAGGCAATCGTGACTACTACACCGACGATAACGAACGTTCGAAAATGCTTCGCGACGAATATCAGAAACACATTGCAAAGATGTTTGGTTTAGTTAATGGCAAAACCGACAACTCGGCTATCGCAAAATCAATTTTTGAACTCGAGAAAAAACTCGCTGAAACATCGCTAACAATGCTTGAGCAACGTAATCCGGTCGCTACATACAACATGGTAACCGTTGCTGAATTGCAAAAAATGTGTCCGGCTATCAATTGGACTGAATATTTGAAGAATATTGGTATTAAAGATCCGGGAAAAATAAATGTTACATCATTGAAATACTTCCAGGGAATCAGCAAAATCATCGAATCAACTCCGATAGATACATGGAAAAATTATTTAAAATGGAACTATATCAGAGGCTTTGCGGACTATTTGAACGAAAAAATGGTAGATGAAAAATTCAACTTTTACGGTAAAATTTTCTCCGGCAGCCAAGTTATTCAACCACGCTGGAAACGTGCTCTTGGAACTACAAGCGGTGCTCTCGGCGAAGCAATCGGTAAATTATATTGCGAAAAATATTTTCCGCCAAAAGCAAAAGCCAGAATGCTCGAACTCGTGAAAAACCTCAGAAGCGCATTTGACGAGCGCATACAGGGTCTTACTTGGATGAGCGACAACACAAAGAAAATTGCTCGCGACAAACTTACTTCTATGAACGTAAAAATTGGTTATCCTGACAAATGGAAAGATTATTCGAAATTAAACGTAAGTAGCAGCAACTCTTACCTGCAAAACGCAGTTAATGCGGAACAATTTGCTTTTGAAGATATGATGAGCGAATGCAATAAAAAAGTTGATAATACAAAATGGTACATGACTCCGCAAACTGTCAACGCATATTACAGCCCGAACTCTAACGAAATCGTATTTCCGGCAGGCATTTTACAACCTCCTTTCTTCTTCATTGATGGCGACGACGCAATCAACTATGGCGGTATCGGTGGCGTAATCGGACACGAAATGACTCACGGTTTCGACGATCAGGGATGCCAATACGACAAAAATGGCAATTTGAACAATTGGTGGACTGAAGAAGATTCAAAGAAATTCAAAGAGAAAACTCAAGTCTTGGTTGAACAATTCAATAAATATGATGTACTCGGCGAGAAAGTAAATGGCGAACTCACCCTTGGAGAAAACATCGCCGATCTCGGTGGTATTACTTTAGCCCACACTGCACTTACAAACCTTCAAAAAGGCAAAAACATCGAAAAAATTGATGGCTTTACCCAGGAACAACGCCTGATGCTGTCATGGTCACAAGTTTGGCGTTCGAATACTCGCGACGAAGAAGCACTTCGCAGATTAAAAGACGACGTTCACTCTCCGGCTGAAGCCAGAGTAAACGGGTTAATGCCTAATCTGCCATTCTTCCAATCCGCTTTCAACGTAAAACCGGGCGACAAACTTTATCGTCCGGCTGAAGAACAAGCAGTTATCTGGTAAGAAAAACTTTCACCAAAAAAGGGAAGCATTTGCTTCCCTTTTTTTATTCGGCTGACTCAATTACCGCACCACCCACAACATCGTCTCCCTCATAAATCACAACGGACTGCCCGGGTGCAATCGAGTTTTTCGCTTTTTGAAACTCTACAAATAATTTTTCACCCTGAATTTTACACTTAGCCAAAGAACCTTGATCGCGATAACGAATTTTAACACTGTATAATTTCTCGGGGTCTAAATCTGTGTATTTGCAAAGATTTACATCGTTTGCTTGAAGTAATTTGAAACTAATATTTTCGATAGTATCGAGTTCAATAATATTATTTTCAGCATCGATTTTTTTAACATAGAGCGGCTCGGAATATGAAACTCCAAGTCCCTTTCTCTGCCCAACCGTATAATTTGCAAACCCATTATGTTTGCCGAAAAACTTGCCGTGCAGAACAAAATCGCCCGGATTAGTGATACTTTTCTTCAAGTAATTTTCAAGAAAATGCCGATAATCGTTGTCCGGGACAAAGCAAATTTCCTGCGAATCGGGCTTATCCTTTACTATAAGTTCATATTTCGACGCTAATTGTCGTGTCTCGGGCTTCGTTAGATTTCCGAGCGGAAAAAGCGACCTGTTCAACTCTTCCGAAGTCAGACGCCACAGGAAATAAGTCTGATCTTTATTTTGATCGACTGCCTTGCAGAGAACATTTTTTTTAAGATTCTCATCATGTCGGATTTTTGCATAATGTCCGGTTGCAACATATCGGCAACCAAGGCTATCCGCTTTATTTATCATAGCCTTCCACTTAATCATCGGATTACATAATACGCACGGATTCGGGGTTCTTCCGGCAAAATATTCGTCAACAAAATTCTTCACGATAATATTCTCGAAATCTCGGGTCATATCCACGAGATGATGATCAATTCCAAATTTACGGGCAATTTCCATGGCATCGAGCATACTTTTCTGGTTACAGCAACTTTTTGCACCTTCCTCCACCTTACATTTTTCATCAATTTTGAACGGCGTAATAGTTAATCCCTGCACCAAATAGCCTTCATCTTGCAAAATACCAACCGTAACAGATGAATCAACTCCGCCACTCATCCCTACTAACACGGATTTATTTTCGCACATTTTATTACTTTCAATATTTATTTGATATAATAAACTATAGTCGAACCTGTATTTGTAATATTGTTAAAATACTTTGCTGTTTTTCGGAAAAATTTTCGTAAGTTTGTAATTCGTATTTATTTAACAAATCTCTTTAGAACAGTATAGAAGAATACAAGTAAAATTCGCGACCAGATTTCGCGAAATGCGAACAAGAGAAAACAAAGAAGCGTTATTAACTCAATACAATAATAGATTGAGAATAAAGGTAGTTACGCATATAGGAAACACTTCTCTGCTTTGCATTTACATGATAAAAATGTATAGATTTTTATCTAAATTCTAACCCTAAAGAAAGCAGAAAGTGAAGTTTATTGATGAAGACATTCGAAGAACTAGGTATCTCCGAAAATATTTGTATTGCCTTATCCGAATTAGGCTACGAATTCCCCATGCCGGTACAAGAAGCCGTAATTCCAATTTTATTATCTAAAAAGACTGACGCAGTAGTTCTGGCTCAAACCGGAACCGGCAAAACCGCTGCGTTCGGCTTGCCGATTTTGCACCAAATCGACCTGGCAAACCGCAACTCCCAAGTGCTGATTCTCAGCCCTACACGCGAATTGTGCGTCCAAATTGCGGACGACTTACGCGACTATTCAAAGCACGTTGCCGGCATGAAAATCCTGCCTGTTTATGGTGGTGCCAGCATCGAAAATCAAATCAAAGCATTGAACGGCGGAGTTCATATAATCGTTGCAACTCCCGGTCGTTTAATAGACTTACTAAAACGCAAAGCCGCGTTTATTAATCATGTAAGCACATTAATTCTTGATGAAGCAGATGAAATGCTTACAATGGGATTTGCCGAAAGTCTCGAGACTATCATGGAATTTTTGCCGAAAGAAGAGCGTAATACTCTGCTCTTCAGCGCAACAATGCCGGGAGAAATTGCAAAAATCGCGCGCAAATACATGAACTCTCCGGAGGAAGTTACGATCGGAACGAAAAACGCAGGTGCCGATAATGTGTCGCACGTCTGCTACACGGTGATGCAAAAAGATAAATATTTGACTTTAAAGCGTTTATGCGATTATTATCCCGATATTTACGGCATCGTTTTTTGCCGTACTCGCAAGGAAACTCAGGAAATTGCCGACAAACTAATCGCCGACGGCTACAATGCGGAGTCGCTTCACGGCGATTTATCACAAAGCCAACGCGACTTCGTTATGCAGAAATTTAGAAACAAGCACGTGCAAATCCTGACCGCAACTGACGTAGCTGCACGCGGAATCGACGTCGACAGCCTTACGCACATCATAAACTATAACATTCCGGACGAGATCGATTTATACACGCATCGTAGTGGCAGAACCGGCAGAGCCGGCAGAAAAGGTATTTCTATTGCGATTATCAACCCGCGCGAAAAAAGCAAAATCGGCCTGATTGAGAAAAAAATTGGCAAGAAATTTGAGAAAGCACTCGTACCGGACGGTCGCGAAGTATGCAAAAAGCAACTTTTTGCTCTTATTGATAAAGTTGAACGCGTGGAAATCGATCATAAAGAAATAGAACCGTTCCTGGAAGACATTTATCGCAAACTCGAATGGCTCGATAAGGAAGAACTAATTCAACGCTTTGTTTCGCTTCAATTTAATCAATTCCTGAACTACTATAAATTTGCTCCGAATTTGAATGCGGATGATGTTAAGAAAACGTCGGAACTCGTTAGAAAATCAAGCGGTAAGCAAGGGAAGTATGACGATGACAACTTCACTTCGTTATTCATTAATATCGGAAATCGCGACGGACTTTATACCTCTTCGCTTATGGATTTAATTTCCAAAGAGACGGGCATTCGCCGTCTAAAATTCGGAAAAATCGACATCTACAAAAATCATACTGTTTTCGGCGTGTCGAAAGACGCGGTCGACAAAACTCTCTCCGCATTTACCGACACGTATATGGATGACCGTCAGATTATCTGCCGCCTCGACGAAGGTAATACCGACAGAAAAATCGACTTCGACAGTTCTTCTGCACCTACCCGTCGCTCGGGACGTTACGCAGGAAATTCACGTGCTGAATTTTCGAAAAAACGTAAGGATTTCAAAGATAGAACCGGCAAAGATTCCAGAAAGAAAAAGAAATAATTTCATAATTGCAACCGATTCTTCGGAGTCGGTTGCAACTAATTTTTCAATCACTTACAATGTTTACTTCAGAAGAAGAACGGCAGTTTATCAAGTTACATCTGCACAGCGATGTCGGCAAGTTGTCGCTTTCGAAGCAAATCTCTGCACCAAATATACGTAGGGATTTCGTCCTAAATCAAATCTCGGCATATCAAAAATCCATTACCAAACTTCCGACCATACGTGAAAATCTCGATTTTATTTTTCCTCCTTCGCTTTCTATCGAGCAAGCATCATCAGAAATAACAGCAAAGTACAAAAGCGAAATTTGCAGATACAGAATTAGTGCCGACCTGACCGGCGGCATGGGAATCGACAGCATTTTTCTAGCAAAGAATGCCGATAAGCACTACTATAACGAGCTTTCAAATGAACTTGCAGAAATTTTTTCACACAACGTAAGTAGTTTAAATATCAAGAACATAACTATTTCCACTTCAGACGCATTTGATTTCATTGCAAACCTACCGGAAACAGTGGATTTAATTTTTTTCGATCCGGCTCGCCGGAACTCCGCCGGCAGAAAAACTTACTTTCTGGAGGATACTTTTCCGGATCCGGCCAAAGTTCTCCAATGCCTGCGGAACAAAAATTTTCGCGGAAAAATCCTAATAAAGACTTCGCCTCTTCTCGATATTTCGCGGGCAATTAATTTGTTAAGTAACGTAACGCAAGTACATGTAATTTCAATCAATAACGAGTGTAAGGAATTGCTGTTTCTGGTAGATTTTTCATCGCAATCGGCTCCGACTTTTCATGTTTATGATCATTCTGCATCGCAGGAAATTTGCCTTGTTTTTTCCGGCGAGGATACCGCCGAGGCAAGTTATTCCGATCCCCAAAAGTATATCTATGAACCACTCTCAGGAATTTATAAACTTGGATTTTGGGGAGAAGTTTGCGAGCGATACGGGGTAGCAGCATTGTCTCCAAACTCACATTTATTTACTTCCGACAAATTAATTGAAGACTTTCCGGGGAGAAAATTCGAGATCGAGGCAACCGAAAAAGTTAATGCGGCGGTTATTCGTCCGCACCTCGAAGACGGCAAAGCCAACATCACAACCCGAAATTTTCCACAGTCTGTGGACGAATTGCGTAAGTCATTGAAAATTAAAGATGGTGGTGAAAAATACCTATTTTTCACCACTTTATCGAATAAATCGCGTATCTGCTTGATATGCAGCAAGTTATCCTAAATTATCCACTTCCCTTTTTCCGGGTGAATCAGATAGTAATTTGAATCGCCGACAGCGACGTGCACCGTGCGAGAAAAAGTTCCTCCGGTATCCTCGCCCAGCACTCTTATTCCCAATTGTGCCAAAGTCTCTTTGGCAGCCACAGCGTTACGCTGTCCGATTTCAAAGCAATCTCCAACTTTTGCCGCAGTTTTTGCTCCGCCGGCTATTTTGGCGAATATTCTCCCCTTCGGACACCCCATCGCAACCATTCGATCGACCATTTTATTAATCGCGGTATCAGCAAAATATCCCGGCATACTATGTGCTTTATTCGGATCACTTGAACTCGCCGGCAAGACAACATGTGCCATCGCAACCATACTCTTCGACGGGCAGAACAAAGCCACCCCTACACATGAGCCAAGTGCGTATATTTTCAAGACCTTACCAGGACTATTTGATATTTCGTACGCTCCCATACCAATAATCATTTGGTCTGTTTTAGCCTTTCTTTCGGCTTCGCTGCTTGGCATCGAAAGATGAAGCCTGGCAATCAGGCTTCCCGCCGCAGTCTGAGTTCCTGCAGTTTTAGTTTCAGGTACCTGTGCTTCGTCGGCGGTAACAGCCGGCTTACGGAAGACCGGTCTGGAGACTTCATGAGTAGCCGCAATGCGAATTTTAGTCAACAGCTGAATAATCAGTTTCGGTAATTCACGTGCTCCTCCCTGTGGTTTCGCAAGGAAATCGAACGCCCCAAGTTCAAAAACCTGTTGCGTAAGCTGAGAATCTTTATGCGTGAGTGCACTCAAAACGATTGTCGGAATCGCATAACGCGGTATCATTGCATCTAAAAATTGTAATCCGTTCATTCTTGGCATTTCCATATCCAGAATGATTACGTCAGGTTTTAATCGCTCAAGTTGATTGAGTGCCACCTGCCCATCAGTTGCAATGCCTACAATGTGAATCATCGGATCTCTCGACAGTCCTTTGCTCAGAATATCCAAGACCAGTGCTTGGTCATCCACAATCATTACTTTTATTTGACCTGTTGCCATATATTGCTAAAAAATAGTAAATATCTGAATATTTTATTTTCGGATTAAATGTTGACCCAAAAACATATTGGTAAATTACTGTTTTTTTTTGACAAATTCAACATTATTTTTATTTTTTTATTTTTTTTAGCATTATTTCGTTTTTTCGGAAATAATACTTATATTTGCGTTTTTAGTATGGCATGCAAAATTTCACAAATGGACTTAGCATCAAAAACAATTAACGAGCGGTACTGTTTTTACCAAAAAACGGCACTGAGGGTTTTTGTGTCCATACTTTCGTTTGCATTGATTTTTATTGTGCCGGTATTTTCGGCAGAAAGCGATTATTATCAACGTTTTGACCGGCAGCATAAAACAGCAAGCAAAGTTTTACATATAGACCAATGCTATAACGGGTCAATCGAGGAGTTTACCGAAGACAATCAGCAATATCTTGCGAAATGCGAACAAATCAGATTCAACTATTTCGACAAAGACGGTACTTTGTGCGTAGTTTACGGAAATCCGAACTCGCTCGTGAAGCCGTTCTGCATGGAATTTTCTTATAAAGCAAACGACTCAATTCCTACTATTTCCAACAAGTTACGTGATTCAGTCATCACATCTGCAAACGCATATATCATAAGCGAAAACAGCGAAATTATCAATCGATATCGAAATTTGCACATAGATTTAACACCCTATTTCTTGAACAATCAAGATACAATAGAATTATTTCTGTTGCCGTCATGGCAGTTATCGGGCAAAATTTTGAACTCTTCCGAATATCATTTCAAGTATTTTCTTGACAGGAAAACTTCGGACATCACACTTCTGGCAAGCGACAGCACTATAGTCGAGGCACGCTATTTTAATTCCGGAAGTGATGAAATTGCTTTAAAATACAGTGACTTAGAGACTCCGCCGATTGGTGCGTTTCTCTTTTCGTTTTTGTATCACGATTATTTCGGTCGTATACTTCTCGAGACGAAAAGCAAATCTGCTTATTTGCTGAATCCGGCCGAAGGAAGTTATGTCCATTTAGACAATTAACATGTATAACAATATGAAAGTGTGGTTTTGAGTAGCAACCTTACGGTTCTAATTAACGGCGGAACTTCCGAAGTCGGAAGGGAACTAACCCGAATTTTCGCGAAAAACGGACACGACGTGATCATTTCATCGAATAATTCCGAACAATCTTTTGAGGTACAAAAGGAAATTTTCGACGAATTGGGCATACGTGTAGATATGTATATCGCTGATTTCGCGTCCGAACAAGAGATTAAAGAAATGTCCGAGGACATTGAAAATAAATACCCGGAGCTAAACCTTATTATAAACAATCTCTCGATTACGTCGAGCGAGCCACTTTTGAGCGAAGATGAAATTGAAGTAGTCTTCCAGACAAACTACCTCTCGCGATTTTTGCTGACTAATCTGCTGATTCCGACGCTGAAAACCAACAAAGACGCCCGAATTCTCGACATTGTCGGCGACGTATCGAATAAGGTTTCCATTAATTTCGAAAATGTAAATCTCGACGAAATTTACTCCGATGATGACGCTGAAACTCAGGCTGATTTGGCTGATATTATGTATATTCAGACTTTAAGCGAAAAGTTAATCAATACAAAAATCACTGCAAATTCAATAAATCCCGGCAAGATAGTCAGCGAAATACACCGACAGAATGCAGCAATAAATCCGTTCGGGATGCTTTGGCAGCAAATAACGCATCAGGTGGATAGCTGGACTTCTACATCGCCGGAAAAAGTTGCACAACTCGTTTATAAAATTGCTATGAATGACGCACTGAAAGTCAGCGGAAAGCACTTTATAAAAGGGAAACCCGCGAAGCTGCCTGCGTTTGCCGCAAAACGTTCGAACCGCGACCGTCTCTGGACTTTAAGCAACGAACTAACCGAATCAACTTTCGATATTTTTTAAACGAACACACGGATAACAATCGAATAAATCTCAATAAAAGCGACGCCAAAACGTCGCTTTTATTCAAAACGACAGAATTCAAGCAATAATTTTACGGCAAAGACGTCTAAGTTAAATACTGAATATTATAGGCAAAACACATAAAATGCAAAGCGAACCACAAGAAAATATTGATCTGAATTACGTTCGGCAACTCGAAAAATCAATCGAGATTTTGCAGAATGAGATTGACACTTTGCGCAACAAAAAACGTTCTGTTTCCTCGCGGGTTTCATCGGCTAAGCGTTCGGAAAACTTGTCCGGAGCTCTGCCGCCTAGTGCACTGAAAGCATTCGCAGAAGCAAAGTCTTTCGACGATATTTTGCTTACATATATAGAATACATTATAAAAGATGTGTTTTCAATCGAAAACGGCATTTATCTTTATGATAAAACCGGAAAACTAACCGCTACAACCGAAAATGAACTCGCAAAATATCTGCCTGAATTTGTGAAACACTGCGACGAAAACGCGATTTTTGAGTGGATAGTTACCCAGCGGCACGCGGAAATTATCCCGAATTTTATGCCGGGCAAACCGGAAATCGCGTTCCTGATTGTTCCGTTTTTTTTCAGAGACAAAGTGCAGGGATTTGCGGTATCGTGTTGCGATAAAACCAAAACGAATATTGACCGTCCGAAACTCGATTCGGTAACCGAATTTGCATATTTGCCTGCGATAGCAATCACAAATATTATATTTTCCAACGAGTTAAACGAATTATCCGAGAAAAAGAACGAAGTAGTTCTCAGCAAACCCAAACCGCAGAACGAGCATATTATCGGGGCAATTGCAGATGAAATTGCAAACATGACGAAGGTATTGGACGCAAATGTTTTCATGCTCGAAAGCGGAATCGGCGATATAAAGCAGCGTGTCGGGATCATCAAGCAACAGACGCAAGCAATCAAAAATATTAACACAAAATTAAACGAGATATTAAATCCGGAAATAACCTCTTCTTTCCCCACTCTTCAAGATGTAATAAATGACGTAACTTTATTTACTAACACGCAATTACAAAATTGCGGAATCATTTCGAAAATAATACTCGAAGAAAACGCAATGCGAATAAATGCCGACAAAGTGCAGTTAGTGATTGCAATTTTAAACGTCGTATTGTTCGCAAAAAGCAAAATGAAAGACGGTGGCGAGCTGCAAATCACACTTGTCGAAACGCGTGCAGAGAAAGCGAACCTGATAATCACTGATAGTTCAATCGGGCTTTCCGACACGGAATTAGAACAAATTATCGAACACAGAGGCTTAGGCGAAAGCAG
>JAQUZU010000004.1:30229-33735 GCA_028691175.1 Candidatus Kapaibacterium sp.
GCCGCAATTCTCGGCGTACTCGAAATGATGTTGGGTAACGAATATAAGTCATTGGAAAATCTACATATTGCAGCAGACAACAGCACTAATGTTCCGGACGCATATTCTGCATTATCGCAGTATTACACCAAGAAAGGCGATCAGCAAAAAGCTAAACATTACCACGATTTATACACTCAAAATTCCGGCGGATTGACCGCATTTTTGCCGATTCAGGTTGGCGGACTGCACCCCGAAAAAATTAAACCCAACGACCCGCTTTCGTTTTTGAGTTATGGAGTAGTTCCTGATGCAGATACTTCGACAAATGATTCTGCCGAGAAAAATCAATCTTCGACCAAATCAAAAACCAAGCAGCCGAAATCCGATAATTCGAAAGAAAACGGTGCGTGGTGGGCATCTATCTCGCCTACATATTATTATGTTGTGATTGGTGTGGGACTATTTGCTCTGATGATGTTTTCATCGTACAGAAAATGGCGAAAGGCACAGCTCGCGGCACTTACCGCAAGTCAAAACAACAATTTTGAAAGTACGCTAAGACAAGCACAAAATATAAATGCAGTACCGGAAGAGCCACGCAAAACAAAACAAGGACGAACAAGCACAGCCCCGACGGAAGCTCAAGGTGCAAGAGGCGGAGTAAATATTTATAAGCAACAAACTTCTGCACCAAAGGCAGATGCGGCAAATCGACCTCGCGAAATCGCTACCCGGCAAACACCTAACGAAAAAAATGCCGACAAGGTCGAACGTTTAGCGCAATTGTTAATAAAAAATAAACAAAACGGGCAAGAAAACATCTCGCCGGCTAAAACGTCCACCTCCCCGAAAATAGAAAGCGATAACACGGAAATCAAAAATCCCGGAATAAATCTGGCAATGTCGCTGGCAAATAAGCAAAAAAATATTCGCAACAAAAACTTGCAGAATTTGAATCCGGACGACACGACCACGAAAAAAGCCGGAATCTCGGATTCGGCAATCGAGGCAAAACGCAAAATTATGAATCTCGAAACCGACGAAGAAGAACGCAAGCGAATTGCAGACAAATTTAATAAAGGCGAATAGGGGCGAATATCACTGTCTTGAAACCTTTTTGAAATACATTCGTCTTTGATACAGAAATACTTTCAAAGACAATAAACATGAAAAGAATATATTTATACATATTGATGATATTGTGCAGCATAATGGTTGGCTTTCCGAATCATGCCGAGGGGCAGACAATGCACGCCCTACAATCCGCCCGGCTCACCAAAACTGCATTATCCGGCGAATCCACTCAATACGGCACAATTTTTGCTAAGAAAACAGGTGTACGAGCAGACACGGCAGAATCTCAAAATACGATTCGTGTATGGGAAAATTCTACCGGCGAAGTTTTGGTAACTTTGAATTTGAAAGAAAAGAACCAGCATATTCGGATTACCGTATGGAACATGCTGGGCAAGGTTGTCATAAACGACTTCGACGGCGAATATAAATCACTCGAAAACGAACATATTCTGAAGGGTTCGGTCTCACTGACTCGCGGAGCATATCTCGTCCGGGTTTTGGGCGATAAATGCAAGATAGACGGAAAATTTATTAAAACGAAATGAGAAGAAATGGTTAATGATGAATGGTTAATGGTTAGTAACTGTAAGATTTCCGTAGAGCGGAAACCGATAGCCGGTGAACCTGATTCTGTACTTCCCTTCCTCGAAGAGATGTCATCGAAAGCGTTTTCTTCTACTACTTCATTGCGAAATTCAAAATCGCATTTTTTCACCAAATATTTACCGTTTATTGCAGCTTTATTCCTCCTCTCGCTGCCAAGTTTCGCGCAGAAAACCGGTGGCGGATATTCGAATTCATATTTATTGCGTAGCGTTTCGGCTCGAGCAATCGGCATGGGAGGTGCATTCACCGCAATTTCTAATGACCCGAGTGCAATCTATTATAATCCCGCCGGCTTGGCAGACCTCTCGCAACAGCCTGCATTTACGTCAATGTTCTCGATTTTAGAACACCGGAGAACACACTCGATTCTTGCCTGGGGACAAAAATTAACTGATGAAATCGGCATTGGAGCCGGAATTAACGCTTTCACATCGGGAAGTTTTATCTCGCGAGATATAAAAAACACACACATAAAGCACATCAATTCGCTCGACTACTCTTTCACGGTCGGTGCATCATATAATATGGATTATGCCGCAACCGGAGTGGCGATTAAATATCTGCACAGCGGTTTAAACGGTTTAGATTTCGGCATGAGCGGATTCGCAGTTGATTTTGGTACAAAACTCAACATTCTCGACATGTTCTCTTTCGGCTTGGCTATGCAAAACGTCGGAAGTTACACTTGCTGGGATGAAAACAAGGCAACCGGAAAAAGCGAGGAAGACTATCTTCCATTCACCGTGCGGACAGGTGTTGCTTTTGAAATTGCCCTGAACGAAAATTCATATACTACTCGCTCTACAATCACAGGCGAAGAAGAAACCCTCTACACTCCGGCGACTCACTACGCAGTTGTCGATCTTGATGCCAAATTCACCCAGTTCGAAAAATGCCCTACCCTACTAATCGGGGTGGAAATCATTCCGCACGAGGTCATCGCATTCCGTGGCGGCATTGATTTTTATGGTTCAGATATGGGCAAAAACAAATTCTTCCCGTTGAATGAATGGGGAGCCGGCGTATCGCTTCGCCCACAATTGGACGATCTACCGTTTTTCTCGCATTTCGACTATTCAATTTCTTCGGACTACCTCTCCGGCAAAAAAGTTGCACACCACATCAGCGTATATTTCGAGTTCTAAGCCGCAACTTTATTTTTGCATTTCGAATTACTCCCCCAATTTATTCCTATTCACTCAGCCGTTTTCTAACGTTAAAGATAGAAAAAGTTCATAATAAATTATTTTATTAAATAAATTTTTTGTAATTTTGCGTTTTGTAATTTTATGAACGCATGTTACCGCGCTTTTAGTATTGCGGGCATGCTATTTTAAACCAATCCGGTTAAGCGATAATTAGCCGGTACTAATCTACAAACGGAGAATAGTAACAAATGGAAAAAAAACAATTTGCCACGATTGATGGCAATGAAGCCGCTGCTTACGTAATGTATCGTGTAAACGAAGTTTGCGGTATTTACCCGATCACCCCGAGTTCGCCGATGGCAGAGTGGGCAGACGAATGGGCTGCAAAAGGCATTAAAAACATCTGGGGCGACATTCCGTCAATCGTAGAAATGCAAAGTGAAGGCGGTGCGGCAGGTGCTGTTCATGGTTCACTTCAGGCAGGTGCACTAACTACGACTTTTACAGCATCCCAAGGCTTGCTCTTGAAAATTCCGAACATGTTTAAAATCGCCGGCGAACTTACACCGACGGTATTTAATATAACTGCACGTGCCCTCGCGACGCATGCACTTTCAATTTTTGGCGATCACAGCGATATTATGGCAGCCCGTATGACGGGATTTGCATTCCTCGGTGCTAATTCTGTTCAAG
>JAQUZU010000097.1 GCA_028691175.1 Candidatus Kapaibacterium sp.
AGCCGTAAATATTTGCGAGCAACCTAATCATTTCATTAAATCTTCCGCTTGAGCAATGCACTTTGCAATATCGTCCGGCGAATCGGATTGTGGTACCGGAATAACCGAAACAGTCATTTCTATGCGGGTAAATGGCAATGGAAATTCAAATTTATCCCAGCTTTTTTCAAAAATCTTTTTGTGCGAAATATCTACAGTTACACAGTGAATAGGACATTTGGCACGCGCCGCCACAACAGCCGCGCCGTGTTTGAATTTATGCCTCGTACCTTTGGGACCGTCCGGCGTAATGCAAATTACTTCGCTTGCGGCACGGACGACCATTTCGCGAAATGCCTCTTTTCCGCCGTCATTTGAAGAACCGCGAATTAATTTATAGTGCCAGAAGCTGATTATATCCGCAAAAATCTGCCCGTCCTTCGATTTGCTGACTACGCCGTATGGTTTGCATTTCCGCATTTCGTACCAAACCGGAAGCATTGAGCCGTGCCAGAATGCAATAATTGCGGGGGCTTTCGGCAAATCGCCAAAGACTTTTATCCGCCAGGTTTTTGCTATGGCAGTAATAATCAGATTAATGACCGCTTTTTTAATCACCTTCGACTTGGGTAGGTTTATCTTTTAAAATTATGTGATAAAAGAGAATAAATTCCGGAATAAACAGCAAAATAAGCGAAAGCGTATCCTGCGAAAAATATACGGAATTTGCACTGTCCGGCATTACGAGGCGCGCAATCGGACCGGTTAAAGCCCAGCCAACGGTAAATATCAAGCCGATTACAAGCAGAGCCAGAATTCCTTCTTTAAAACTATTGCGTTGCCAATTCTTGGTGAAGGCGTAAAGTGCTCCGACAATATGCAGATGAAAAATCAGGATTTCAATCATGTTTTAAGCGATTTTAATATTCAACAAAACACAAAAATACGCAAATTTAGCGTGAAAACACACACTTTTTAGAGATAAATGCTGCCAAGATATTTATTCCGTAAAAAATAAGCGTCTAAGAAAAATATTTCTTGCTTTATAAAATAAAAACTAATAATTTTGCTATACTTAAAACGAGTTTTTATATTTATTAATGGAGGTTACGATGAGTTTAAACAAAACTCAGTTGGTTGATGCAATTGCAAAAAAAACTGAAATGAAAAAAACAGACGTAGAAAAAAATCTTAAAGCAACTCTCGAAGTTATTGCTGATGAATTAGCAAACGGCGGAAGTGTTTCCTTGATTGGATTTGGTACGTTTTCTGTTTCTGAGCGCCAAGAACGCCAAGGCATTAATCCGCGCGATAAATCGGCAATCACAATTCCGGCAAAACGTATTGCCAAGTTCAAACCGGGTAGTGCATTGTCTGAAAAAGTTGACTATGCAAAATAATTTTTTCGTTATAAAAAAAACCGTTCGTTGGAACGGTTTTTTTATTAATTTTGCAAGTTCGAAACTGATAATAATGTGAAATTTGAGAGATACAATTAAACCATGGAAGAATTATCTATTTCCAGACCATATTTGCTTCAGGCAGATGACCTGACAGCCAACGATATCCAATCAATTTTTTCCCGTGCTCAATTTTTTATTGACAACTATAAGCCGGGCGTCAAATTCGATGACCTCAAAGGCTTAACTGTTGCGCTTACTTTCTTCGAAAACTCTACACGTACAAAATTGTCGTTTGAATTAGCCTCGAAGCGTCTTTCTGCCGATTCAATTTCGTTTCAGTCGTCGTCTTCGAGCCAGAAAAAAGGTGAGTCCTTGATCGATACTTTGCGTACAATTGAAGCTATGGGCGTCGATATGTATATAGTTCGCCACGTTTGCTCCGGAGTTCCGGGATTTTTGCAGGCGAATACTTGCGGTGCAGTAATTAATGCCGGCGACGGCAAACATGAGCATCCGACTCAGGCTTTGCTCGATACTTTTACTTTGCAGAAACATTTCGGCGATTTGAAGGGCGTTAAAGTCTGCATTATCGGCGATATTTTGCATAGCCGTGTTGCACGCTCGAATATAACCGTTCTTCGTACGCTCGGTGCAGAAGTAAAAGTTTGTGCTCCGGGTACACTTTTCCCGCGTCGCTTGAACTATTGGAATGTAGAAATTATCGAGCATATTGATGACGCTATCGAGTGGGCAGATGTTGCACTTGTTCTGCGCCTTCAACGCGAGCGCATGGAATCCGGACTTTTGCCGAGCATTCGCGAATATTCTAACTATTATGGCGTTAACTTCGAGCATTTTGCCAAGAAACCTGAATTAGTGCTGTTGCATCCGGGACCGGTAAATTACGGTATTGAACTTGATTATAACATTAATCAGTATCCGAACGTAAAAATTCAGACTCAGGTAACGCACGGCGTATTTATTAGAATGGCATTGCTTTCGCTTATCGCAAAGCAACTTAAAGTAAAAAGGGCGAAAGTAGCGTGAAACAATTAGCCGAAATATTAGAACTCGGAACCGGATACCTCGAAAAAAATCATATCGAGGAAGCCCGACTGAAAATGCAATTGCTGATGTGCCACATCTTAGAAATGCGGAAAATCGATTTGTATGTTCATTTCGAGGATGTATTGGCTGAAGACAAATTATCGCTGATTCGAGAAGGAATGAAGAATATTGCCCGTGGAATTCCAATCCAGCATTTGATAGGTAATACGGATTTTATGGGCTATATCCTTGATGTCTCTTCCGATGTACTGATTCCGCGTTCGGAAACCGAGGAACTCGTAGCGAAAGCAATAGGCGACCTCGAGGAAAACGGAATAATTCCGAATCGGATTCTCGATATCGGAACAGGAAGCGGCTGCATCGCTATTGCACTTGCAAATAAATATCCGAACGCGGAAGTTCTCGCACTTGACGTCTCGGAGGCGGCGCTTGCAGTTGCCGAAAATAATGCGGCACGCCATGGGGCTGATAATATCGTTTTCGTGCAGATGGATATTTTAAAAGAATTTCCTGATGGCGAACAATTCGATATTGTTACGTCAAATCCGCCGTATATTCCGGTAAAAGACTATGCAGAATTAGACTCTGTGGTGAAAGATCACGAGCCGAAAGGCGCTTTGACTGATGGCGGAGATGGCTTGGCGTTTTACCGCAGATTTGCCGAAATATTCGATAATTTGCTCGCACCGGACGGAAAATTCTATCTGGAAATTGGGTTCGGGCAGGCTGAAAAAATAATTAATATTTTCAGTGTAACTAAATTTGCGGTTAATGTGTCTAATGATATGTTAAAAGTGCCGAGAATAATTTCGGGCAAGTGGAAATAGTGAGAAAAGCGATATATGCTTTGTGAAATGCGTTTTATATCCCCAAAATACCGATATTGAATAAAAAATTATATTGGTAAAGTTGGGAATTTTATGTAATTTTGAAGACATATAATTTACAGATAATAGGCAGTTTTATTATTACAGAGAGGTGACGTATGTCGCAAATCAAAGTTGAAGAGCAAATAGGAGGTGTGATCCTTCAGCTAAAAGGACAATTTATCGGTGGAGATGAAACCGATGAATTGCGTAGTGTCTTAAAAGGAATAACAGAGCAAGACAAGAAAAACCTGATAATCAATATGGAGAAAGTAACCTATCTTAATTCGACTGCTTTAGGCATTTTGATCTCAGCTCATGCAAGTTTCGCAAAAAAAGGTGGCAAAGTAGTTATTTGTAATCTTGCGAAATCTATAGAGAACATTTTTGTGATAACTAAATTAACGCTTGTGTTTGAAATAGCGTTAGATTTAAATAGTGCAATCAAAATTTTTTCCAATAACTAATATTAATAAAGGAGTGTTATGAAAAACATCTTCAATGTAATCGTAATTGTATTGTCTTTTGCAGTTGCTTATTGTATTTATCAATTCTGGATGGGTGACCCGAATAACTTTGCTGACGGTCAAGAGCGCAAGAAACCAAAACCGGGTAACTCTATCGCAGCTATCTATACCGGTGGTCCGCTGGTAGCTGCATTGATGGGCTTGATCTTTATATCTTGCACATTCTCTGTTGAAAGATTTTTATCAATCAACAAAGCAAAAGGCAAAGGCGATCCTTCGAAATTCATTAAAGAGGTTGCAGACAATTTGCAACGCGATAACTTCGACGAAGCATTGGTTGCCTGCGAAAAACAACGCGGCTCTTTAGCAAACATTATCCGTGCTTCAATCGAAAGATTTAAAGAAGTAAAAGACGATCATGAACTTGATAAAGAGAAAAAAATGAGTGAAGTACAGAGAAGTATCGACGAAGCAACTAACTTGGAAGTTCCACTGTTAGAGAAAAACCTCGTAATGCTTTCTACAGTCGCTTCAATCGCTACCATGATCGGTCTTCTTGGAACAACACTTGGTATGATTAGATCATTCTCCTCATTCGGTGATTCCGGAACAGTAGATGCAACTCAGTTGGCAGTAGGTATTTCTGAGGCATTGTATAACACAGCCGGTGGTCTTATCGGTGCAATTTTCTCGATTATTTGCTTTAACTTCTTTACAACAAAAGTCGACGGTCTTGTATATATGATCGACGAAGCAATCTTAAACATTACACAGATTTTCACAGTACGTGTCAGCAGCACTAAATAATTAAATAACTAATTAGAGGAGAAATTCTGTGCCAAAGATTAAGCAAAAAAGGATGGGGTTTTCGATCGACATGACGCCGCTCGTCGACCTTACCTTCCTCTTGTTGGTATTTTTGATGTTTACTTCTACTTTTAAGTCTGATACCGAAAACGAAGCAAAGTTTACGGTAGAACGCCCGAAAGCATCTCCTGACTCGACTTTCTTGCCGGAACAGGATGTTGCAACTATTCAGGTTGGACTTGATCCGAATAATCTTGCAGACACAATTATGACTTATGGCGTTGCGAACCCAAAAGTTCGTGCTGAAGTATGGGATATGGTTACGGAAATTCCTGCAGAAATGAAGGCAAATGCCGTTCTTGTAGTCCGTGATTCAGCTCTCATGGTCAAATTGCTGAAAACGACTAACGCAGTTAAAAGTGAAACAATTTTTACTATCGATGGAGATGAAAAAGTTTACTTCAAAAAAATTGAAGAAATTATGGAATTGCTTCGCGTAGCAAGAATTAGAACATTTAACTACGTAACAGACAAGCAAAAAGCAGAAAGTTAATAGAAATGTCAAACAATATCATGAATATAATAGGGAGACATATAAATGTCTAGAGAAAAAAGAGGCAAACAAAGCAATAGGAAAAAGGCCGTTCGTGTCGGCTTTAAAGTCGATATGACACCATTGGTTGATATTACCTTCCTGCTTTTGACGTTCTTCTTGTTTACTACTACAATGATGAGACCTCAAATCATGGAAATGAGAATTCCACCTGAAAGTACTATCGATGGAGAAGACGTAAAGGTAAAAGGCTCGGAGTTGTTCTTTATTTTGGTACGTGAGGACGGAACTATGTTCTATCAAATCGGACAATCAGATGGTACTATGACTGAACCGCAAAAAGCCGATATAAAGAAATTAAGAGAAACAACAATCAAACAAAACATAAAACCAAGTATTGAACCTAACAGATTGATCACAGTATTGAAAATCGACCCAAAGGCAAAATATAAAGATGCAATTAAAGTTTTGAATGAACTAAACTTGGCGGAAGTATCTATTACTGCTGAAGTTATGAAAAAGGACGATCCTGCAACAGGAAAGAAAATGGAAAGAAAACGTAAGTTTACTTTCGGTAAATTAACTGAAGAAGAAGTACAAAAAATAGCGGGGCTGTAAAATGGGAAATGATATTATTGTAAAAATGCCTGAACCATCAACTTATGGTGCCGTCGAACTCAAACAGTATATTAAAAAATATACTATAAGAGGTTTTATTTATACTGTTGTCGGATTGCTTGCAATCCTACTTTTGCTGTTTGTTTTTAATAAAGTAACAGAAAAAAAGACTGTTAAATTAGCAGCAGCACCAATCAGTAAAATTCAAATTTCTGCTCCACCACCGGATGCGACCCAAGAGGTCGAAGAAGTAAATACCGAAGTACCGCAAGAAGTAGTCGAATTTGCGACTATTGCAAAAGCAGGTAACCCGGTACCGGTTCCGGATGCAGAAGTAGCAGATTTGAAAGAATTTGCAAGTTTTGATCAATTATCTGAATCACTGTCACGTGAAACAGGTACAATCGTCGACCTTAATGCACTGCCGTCTAACGTCGAATTCGATTCGAAGCCGAAAGCAGTAGAGGTAAAGCAAGAAGAAGTAATTCCGGATATGGATGAATTCGTTGCCCTCGAGCAAGAAGCGTCATGCGATTTGAAAGAACTTGCACGCAACATCGTATATCCTGACGTTGCAAGACGTGCGGGTATCGAAGGAAGAGTACTAGTAAGTGTATGGGTAGATAAAAGTGGTAGAGCTAAAAAAGTCGTTGTACGCGAATCTACTTCCAACACTTTGAACAACGCCGCAGTAGAAGCAGTTAAAAAGACTACTTTCACTCCGGGTATTCAAAACAAGACCCCGGTTTCTTGCTGGTTACTTATTCCGGTTGTATTTAAATTGAAATAACTCGAAAGGGAACGGTAATTATGAGTATGTTTATGGTGATTTTCAATTATTTCGTCAGAGTATTAACTATAATTATCGGAGCCGTGTTTTGCTTTCGAATCGTTGAGTTTCCAACCGTAGAGCCAATGTTGGTTTCTATAATGGGAGTCGTGATGATGCTGTGGGGAATCTACCGCATTATCAGGTTCAGAGCAAAATATAATGAGTATAAAAACAATGGAGAAGAGGAATAATTTATTCCTCTCTCTCTTTAGCTCGCGAAAATTTCCGGGCTAAACAGAGAGATGAAAAGAATATTCGCGGAGATGTGATGAAGAGTATTGGAAGATACATATTGATGGCTATCGCAGGATGTTGCTTATGGGCGTGCAACCCATCTGATAA